>PWKY01000051.1 GCA_003560595.1 Thermoplasmata archaeon
AAGCAAAAATAAAAAACATTACTTTGGAATATTTAGACCAGACAAATAAAGAATTATCCCGGATTGTTCGCAAAAAAGAAATTATTTCGCAAGTACTTCATTTTTTTGAACGCAATCATCAATTAAATATCGAAGGTTTTACTCGTTTTCGCTTACAATCTTATGTTGAAGAATTAAAACTTGCTGTTCAGAAAGCTGTTGATGATTATTTAGTTGAAAAGGAGTATAATGAATTTGTTGAAAATAGACCGTGTAATCATAATACATATAAGGACGATGCATCTTGAGCTGATTATCATGACAACGATCATACTGCATGCCGACGGAGCATATCGAGGTAAAAACGGCGGAGTGGCATCTTACGGGTATCTAGTCGAGAAGGGCTCTAAGACTGTCCGGAAGGACTACGGCGTTCTTCTCGAAGATCGGGTTACCAACAACTACGCCGAGTATACGGCGATCATCAAGGGGTTGGAGTGGATAAAACAGTCAGATCTGCAGTTCGATAAACTCATCATAAGGTCCGACTCTCAATTGGTAGTTAAACAGGTTAACGGAGAGTGGTCCGTCAAATCTGGTAACCTTCGAGATCTTCACAAAGAGGTCAAAGACCTGATAGCCCACTTTGAGAGTAAAGGAAAGTCAGTGAATCTAGTTCACGTCGGCAGGGAACACAACGAAGAGGCCGACGAACTATCGCAGCTTGCCATCGAAGATCACTTCTTAGCCAGGAAGCTCAAGGGGAAGGAAAAAAAGAAGTGTTCCCAGTGTGGGGAAGAGATGGTCCTCAGGGACGGTAAGTACGGAAAATTCTGGGGTTGCAAGGGATACCCCGACTGTAAGAACACTGAGAACCATCAAGGTTGATCTCTTCCATCGATATTTATAATCTCCTACGATCGCAGTAGTCCTTTTCTACATATCCTGTTCTTGAGGGTCTGTAATCGTGATAGTATCGGGTATTCAACCCCCGGGATAAAAAAATGTAGTAAATAAATCATGGTTTTACATATCTTACTTGGTAACGATAATATTTAAAACTCCTCTTTCAAATAACCCTTCATGGAGGAACTTTACCCTTGGTTCGGTATCTGCATCGGCTTGGCCGCCGCAGGCTGCCTTTGGGCTGTGATCACAGGGTTCAAAGAACGGCGCGATGTTCTTACTTCACTGGATATGGAGTACGAGGTAAGTGAAGATGATGACCTACCGGGATTCCCTATGCAATCTCTCGTTTACATCACAATAGCCGTACCCGCCTTAACATACTCCTTGTTGTTGACTACGTTGATATGGAAATTCAGTCCTCTTACCGACCTTCAGATCACCGCCGCTAAAGGAGCTCTCCTTTGCTTAGGTCTAAGCGCCTTCTTCTGTAACTTGGGCCGCAGCTTGATGTACCGTGAGGCCATGGAGGGTATAGGCAGATCGGAACATAAGAAACAGCTTTTTGGAAAGTATATGGTATTCCTGGTCTTACCGGAAACGGTGGTTATCCACGGTCTTCTGATCGCCGTCCTCGGCTTAGTAGGAAGCGGTGCTTTAGAGGGAACTGTCGCGCCCTCTCCCGCAGCGGTAGACGCTTACTTCCAGGCTTGTGTGATCCTCGGTATATCTGCAGCTGCCACGATGTTCATAGGTACCTCCTTCCGCAGAGCACCACCTCTGATCGATTCGCCGGAAAAATTTCCACAAAAGATAAGCAGAACAGCGGTACCCATAGCGGTCAATATCCTCGGCCTAGCCGTGGCGATCTGGTTGATGGTTTTCAGCGGCTTTATCACTTAAGTTATCGACTCACCTTCGTTCTAACCTTCTTGAGCCGGTCTATTCAATAACCTTTATTTATGCCTCTTCCTGTTCAATACACAAAGTAACGAGGTAAAATATGGACGTAACTGAGCTGATCGAACTGATGAAAAAACGATGGACCGCTCGAAATTTTGAATCCCGTAAGGTGAGTGATAACGATCTAGAAAAGATATTAGAAGCCGGAAGGTGGGCGCCCTCTGGGGGAAACAAACAGCCCTGGGAACTGGTGGTCATAAGGGACGAAGAAACCAAAGAAAAGATCGCTCGATTGTACTCGAACGCCATGGGTCTTGACCACCCATCGGAAAGGTACACTTCTCCCCCAGTTCTGATAGCCGTGTGTATAGATACTCGTACCATAGATTCTTATCCGGATATGATGCCGGCTAACTTCATAGCCTATGCCAGCGTTGGTTCCATGGTACAGAACATGGGTCTTGCAGCCGCCTTGATGGGTATAGTGGTAAGCTGGGGCACTCAGCCCATGGGTATACACGACGAATTAAGGGAGCTTTTGAGTTTACCGGGCTATATTTACATCCCGGACATACTGCAGGTGGGATACCCCGCTCAAGACCGGCACTTAACAGGTCGTCGAGAGGTGGACGAGTTCGCTCATCACGATAAAATGGATGAAACCAAGTTGAGAGATCTTTCGCCATGATTATTTCGATCCCACTTGAGTGATTTACTGTATTTACTCGAATAGATCAGAAGTTACGTGAGTACATTTTAGTAAGAGGTCAACAGCCAGTCAACGATAATAATACAATTTATCTTTCACTCAGCTCATAAAGAACCAGTTCCTTCACATTTCGGTATACTAACATGCTTGGGTTGTTTACATATACCGCACCCATCTCTATATACTCCTGTGTTCTTTCCGGGGACACCGCTTTCGGTATGACCGGGCAGCCAAGGTCCATAGCTAGCAGTTTCTTTGACAAGAGGTGATTATCCACGGTTGATATAACGATCTTCGCCTTTTTTACCTCGGCCTTTTTCCACGTGTATTCGTTCATGGCGTCTCCAAAAACATAATTTCCATCAATCTTCTTTAAAAGATCAAGTTTGATGGGGTCGTTCTCGATAACCAGATGATCTATACCATTCGATTCACATTTTCTGGACAAGATCCTTCCCTGTCTTCCGTAACCGATTATGATCACATGGTCCTTTATCTCTGATCTAACAACGCTCTTCTCTTCGATATTTTTGATAGACGAACGTTTGAAAAAGTCCTCGAATATGTGATATACTTCTTCCTCTTTTCCAAGGACGATAGATGAATATATCATTGTTATCACCGACGCGATGATTATCGCATCAAAAAGTTCTAGAATTAAAATGCCTATCAAAAAACCCTCGATAGCAATTATAAGAGTAAATTCACTCATCTGAGAAAAACGTAAACCGGTCAGGGCCGAGGTCCTAGTGTCATACCCTTCCCACGTTAATACCAGTGTCGTTACCATGGGTTTGACGAATGCCACTAGGATAACCAGTATCATGGCTATAACCACCGTGTAGATCGACGTGATGTTGAGAAGACCGCCGAGCATGGCAAAAAATATGGCTGAGAAGAAGTATTTGATGGACTCTATACCCGTTATTACTTCGGTCAAACCGTGGGAATCGATCCTCACTGCTAGACCTGCTGTAAATGCACCTATCAATATCGACAAACCCAAGTACTGACTCAGTCCAAGAAACAAGAAAAGTAGAGAGATGCTCCCCATGAGTATCAACTCCCCTGAACCGTCGGCAAAGCGTATGATGTACTTGAAGCCAAACTTATAGATTAAAAAAGAAATAAACAACATGACAAGGCCGAAAAAGAAGTTCCTAAAGACGGAGAACGCCGTGAATCCTTCGACGGTGATAGCACCTAGAATGAGTATCAAAAAAACGGCGACCAGATCATCCGTGAACTGTATCGCCTCGGATAATCTACCATGGACCAATCTGGTTTTGCCCTTGGGGCTGGCCAATTTGAAACCGATTATGGTTGAGCTGAGTATCACCGCCACCGTGAAGTACAGAGAATTCGTATATCCTAATCCAAGTATGATCCCGATCATGTAACCCAGCACACCAAGCACCAATACCTGCATGCCCAGTAGGACCTCGCTCTCCCACAATACCTTCTTTATATCTCTAAAGTTGATGGACGCTCCGAAAGCGAATATCATGAAGGTCAACCCCCACCTGGCCATCTCAAAGATGTTATCTTGATCTATGAAGAATCCAGCTATCACACCGGCAAGGATGTAGCTGGGTATGGTGGGAAGTGAAAAGTGATCAGATATCAGGATGAAGCCACCTATGATCATGAAGACCACGGCCAGATCGGATATCGCTTCAAGGGCCATCGGAAGATTCACCCCTCAAAATTCTACAATCCTGGCCGGCTATCTCTTTCAAACTGTCCTCATCTTTCAAAAAACCCTCTACACAATCGAATAGCTGGAGAGATGAGATCACCTTCGTAAATAAGGGCTCGTTGACACCCAACTTGGACAGTTCTACCAGATCATCCTCCGATTCACACTCCACGAAAACCGTGGTATCTTCAGAGACCTCCTCCATCAAAATAGTATTGCTGGATATGTCCGGAAGAAAGCTGAACACGAAGGCGGCGTTTTTAAGGTTCAGCCCTCTTCTGACTTCGCTGTATTTGAAGTCACCATATACAAAATCAAATTCGCTCTGTTTGAGCATATCTATGTTTTTTGGATCATGATCTAAGACCACAAGGTCGTCAAAATGCTCTTTGATGACGGGTATCAATTTTTTTGCAAGGTGGTTATATCCCAGGACCACCGCGTGGTTTCTGTGTTCTGTAACATCTTCGTCTCTCCGATCCGGCGATTCAAATCTTTTTAACCACGGTTTCGCCCACTGGTATATCTTATCGTTGTTGTATAATACATATGTTGAAGCGCTCATGGTCATCAAGGCCATCAGGCTTAGATAACCGAGGACTTCGATCTCTATGAAACCCTGGGCCACTGCCAGTGCACCCACTACCAAGGAGAACTCGCTCACCTGTATCATGTTTATACTGCCTAGGAAAGAGGTTTCAACGGAAAATTTTTCTTTGTAGATCAAGTAGAACATTATGATGAAGTTTCCAACGATCAATATCAACGAAGCCACGACAGCCTCCTGCCAGTAATAAAACAGTTCATCAGCCACCAGCCTCAGACCGATGGTCGAGAAGAAAATCAATATAAAAAAATCGGTCAGAGGTTCTATCCTCTCCTCTAACTCCCCACTATATGGCAGCTGAGCCAGGGCTAGTCCTGCAAGGAAGGCCCCTACTTCCAAAGAAAGATCGAATATTTCCGAAGTGTAGATGAATAGAAAAGCCCATGCGATGGTGAAGACGAACAGCACCTCTTTGTGAGGCGCCACCCTTTTGAAAATTTCTGGTAATATGTAGCGTGAAGCGGCCAATGTGACTACGGTTATGATACCGACCAAAAGCAGTATCTTACCGACGGTCAAGGCTATCTCCACGGGACTAACCAGTGTACCTATCCCCAACAGGGCAAGTGCTAGAACAAGATAGATATCTTGCCCTATCAGCACACCCACATTGATCCTTCCGGGCAACGTCCTGATCTCACCCTTGTCAGTTAAGGCCTTTACGATCACCGGAGTCGCCCCGAAGATCGTACATAATCCTATGACCAGTGCCTGCCAGAAGGGAAAACCCAGCATATAGGCCACCAGGAATGCCAATGATTGCTGCAGTATGATCTGACTCCCGGCTATCCTCACTATGGGGCGAAAAATCTTCTTGACCTCGTCGAAATGCATCTTTATCCCCAGAAGGAAAAGGAGGAATCCGATCCCAAGATGGGACATTATCTCCACCAAACCCTCCTCGACGACTAAATTGAGAACTACTGGCCCCAATATAACTCCCGTTAATATGTAGGCAACTATGGTGGGTTGCCCCAATTTATGAGCCACATACCCTATTACCGTGGCAGCCACGAATATTATGGCGAAATCGGTGGAATACGCTATGGCGGTGGACATAACCCTTCTCCAGATATCTATATTTGTATGACTTTTTCAAATCAGTTTTTTTCCTTAAATATATTCCCCTCCCCATGAACACTATCTCGATGGTCCATAACAAGTGCTGTAATTATTGATCATATCCGCTGTATAAACCGAAGTACTTTATACTATGGTTTAAGATGATAATAAAAAGTGAAAAGATGAAACCTAAAACCATCATGACGTTCACGCTGTTCATCATCCTGTTTTTAACTATATTTAGTACCGGCTGTATTGATGACGACAGCGATAAGATAGAGGGTACATGGATGCACGAGGTGGTGGAGGAAGATCAACGAGTACCAGATAAAATATATGTGACCTTCGAGTCGGATGGAACGGGTTATTTTCAAAGATGGGCTGATGAAGTAATGGAGTTTAGATGGGAGATAATAGAGGTGGGTACCATCCTAGTAGGGGATGATGACGGGTCTGATATATCGGGCTACCGTTTTGAGAACGATGATATTCTTATATTGTTCGATCCCGATGATCCTGAAGAAAAGATCGAATATACAAGGGTCGATCCCGATGATCTAAAGCTTCCAAGGGAGTCAGAATGGTTGGTCGGTGGATTGGAGTATATAGAAGGTGATTCTAACATAACTGCATACCAAGTAGGCAGTGAATGGCGGGCGGATGTACGGATCCGAGTATCATTGGATCAACCCGCTGCTGTCGATACGGAGGATGTAACGATAATTGTGAGAGATGATCGAGGCCGTCAACTCCTTGATCACCGATTTACCATGGAATACTCGCTGTTGGATGACGGCGGGCAGGTGGTTACCGGCACGAGTATTCAATTGACCGTTCACGATCTAGTCGAGGATGAAACGATAAGCGATCATGAAGTATCTTTGCGATTAACAGGTTATGAAAATAAGATAAGCACCGTCATAAACTGACTTCTCTAATGAAAAACAAATGCCGGATATCTTTATATTGTATACCTATTAACAGAAACTATGAACACTTTCACGCTGCTAGGGTTGGTAGCCGCGACCTGCACGACCATCTCATTCATACCTCAGGCGGTCAAGGTGATTCGAACGAAGGATACCAGAAGTCTTTCCTTGCCCATGTACGCTTTATTCACTATCGGTATCACGTTATGGTTGGTCTACGGGTTGTTGATAAAAGATATCCCCATAGTAGCCGCTAATACCGTCACCATCGCCCTGACTATAATCATCATCGTATCCATATTACGATACCGTCGTATAAGTAGGGATTGAATCATTTTAGAACTTAAGACGCTCACCGCTTTTACAAAATGGATAATCTTATATTCCCCGGTCAATTTTAGTTATGATATGTGGCGCTGGATAGAACTCACCCTGGTGATACTGATAATCGTACTCGGGATGACTACACTCAAGAAGGTTTACACTACTGGGAAGGAGAGGAAAAAAGTTTGGCATCTTTTCAACAAAGCGGCGGATGAATTGGGCTTAGAGGTCAAGGATGGGCCTGTAACCGACTACGGATACCCTAAATTGCACGGCGTGTATCGTGGGAGAGAGATATACGTTCATATCTCAAAGATAAAAGGACTTTTCAACACCGTATATGCGGTCGAAAATAATATGCCGCTTGAGAGTGACATCGTGATCACCTCTCCTGAAACTGTCTCCCTAAAAGATAAATTGTTCCCCCTCAAAGTTCCGCAACTTAAAAAGGAGGGTTTAGATGCCTGGAGCCGCGATAGACTGGATATAGATATGGTCGAAGAGATGTTCACAAGCGATAATGTGAAGAAGCTAAAAGGGTTGGTGTGGAAGCAAGCAGGTAGTTTCAGGGCTTTCATCGTCGAACCCGGTATTTGCATGTTCAGCACCTTTAAAGCACCAGATAGTTTTGAAGAGATAAAAGAGACTCTTAGTGCCTGCGTAGATCTAGTAGAGGATATAGAACCCGGTACCTCTACTGAAAATATCAATAGTCCCCGCTTCGAGAAGATATCGAACCGAAGTATAGGCCTGATCATAGAAGTTGGGTCTATGATCTTCTTCTTTTTCACCGGTATATTTTTACTAATGATATCTCCATGGATGTTCTCATGGGTATTCATCAACCTAGCCGCTATAGTGATGCTACTCTCCATCACCAGGATGATCATAATATTTCGATCGAGATCGTGGGGACTTTTTAGCTGAGGTATGATGTTTTAGAAATATAGACCATACAGATCCTCACCCTAGTATTTATTTTGACTACCCTTCATCTTTTCATTTAGTTCTTCGAATGTATTATGTTTAGGTATACCGAAACCTTATAAACCATCACATCTTTACCTATATCTACATGGTTGCCGAGTTGGAGAACAGAGGAGAAACCGTCACCCCTCTCACAAACAATTCTGTTGAAAGCATGGACAGACGGCTGATCAAATCTATCGAAAAGCTGGGATGCCGCTTCAGAACCTTTGGTGAGATGTATCATAAAGCGTTCTATCACGATATCATCGAGAACGAGCTGGAATTAGCGGAACTTGAGAAGGATGCAAACATCATAGTCGTAGGCTGCGGCCCGCTTCCTATGACCGTTCATCACCTAGCGGAGAAGGGTTTCAACGTCACCGGTCTAGACAGGGATCCAAGTGCTATACGGTACTCTAGGAAATTTTTGGAGGATGTTGAATTTATATTGGACGAAGGGCACGACTTCGATTACTCAGATCACGATGCAGTTTGGATACCATTTCACGTTGAACCCAAGAACGATATCCTATGCAAGATATTTAGAGAGATAAAGGTCGGTGGAAAGGTCGTTTACAGAGTTCCAAGGAACCATTTGAAGTATTTTTACAACTCGTTTGATGTGTCACTTTATACTAAAAAACACTGCTGTGTTAACCAAACCATAGGAAGAAAATCCATAGTTGCGGTGAAGGAAAAAGAGTGTAAACAAAAATGTTGTAGAAGAAAAAGATCACCTAGAGCATATCCTCATAACACATTAGAAACGGTGAATATCGGCCATGCGGCAACGGTTCGGTCCTGCCCCGACCATTCCTGCCTGAACGCACTCGGTATCAGAAAGGGAAAAAGGATCAGGATGGAAAGCAGACAGCCCTTCGGAGGTCCGTTTTTAGTATCTATCGAAGGCAGGCAGGTGGCGATAGATCCAGATATCGCTTTGAACATCAAGGTTTCTTGAGGTGGACACTTGGATATACTGTTGATAGGCCCGCCCAACGTCGGTAAGAGCGTTCTTTTCAATCGATTGACCGGTTTAGAAGTTGGTATGGCCAACTATCCGGGGACCACCGTCGATTACAAAAAGGGAAAAGCGTCGGTTGGTGGAGATGAATGCCATCTGATCGACGTTCCCGGTACCTATACTTTGGATGCATCTAATCAGGCTGAACAGATCGCCGTCGATATGCTCGAGGACGATCCCGGTGGTGTGGTGTGTGTTCTCGACGCAAAGAACCTGGAGAGCAGTCTGTATTTGCTATTACAGGTGCTGGAACACGAGATCCCTACGGTTGCGGTCATAAATCGTGTAGATCTGATAAAGGAAAGGCTTGACGTTGAATATCTTTCCAAGATCATGGGGGTACCGGTGATCAAAACCGTGGCTACTAAGGGAAAGGGTATTGAAGAACTGAGAGGACTGATATCGGAGTTGATAGGAGGGCAGATAGCTCCCGGTGCTAAAGAGATGAAAGCTAGTTGGGAGCTGGCTGAAGAATTAGATAGAAAGGTAAAAAAGAAGGGTTTAGGGGAGGGGAAAAGCAAGAAGGGCCGCTGGGGTGATCTTTTAGTGAAGCCCTTTCCGGGTATACTTCTAGCGATAGTCATAATGGGTTTCATGTTCCTATTGGTTGTAGGTGCCGGTCTTGCTATGAGGCGGTTCATATTCTTACCCATATTCGATCTGTACGTATTTCCGCCGATCGTTAGTGTGGTAGAGCGTTTCACATCAGAGGGTGCGGTCCGGAACATACTGGTTGGTGAATATGGGTTCCTGATCAAGGCCATAGAATGGCCCATAGGCCTGGTACTGCCGTATATAATTTCATTCTACACTGCTCTAAGCATACTGGAGGACAGCGGCTATATGCCACGTCTGGCTGTTCTCCTGGACGGGCTGTTCAACAAGATGGGACTCTCCGGTGCGGCCATAATACCTCTATTACTGGGATATGGGTGTGCCATACCGTCCATAATGTCCACAAGGACCATGGTTG
Organism: Thermoplasmata archaeon; assembly: GCA_003560595.1. Taxonomy (GTDB): domain Archaea; phylum Thermoplasmatota; class Thermoplasmata; order Halarchaeoplasmatales; family Halarchaeoplasmataceae; genus Halarchaeoplasma. Next base: position 10,085 of record PWKY01000051.1, read on the forward strand.
GTAACAAGAAAAGGGTGATCGTATCCGCCATGGTCTGCCTGTCGGTACCGTGCGTTGCCCAATCCGGTGCATTCATCGCATTGCTAGCTGAGCGCTCTATCATGTTGGTATTTGTGGTTTTTTTGTTTTCACTGGTAACGGCGTTCCTCTTCGGCCTGGTCCTTGGTAAATTATTCAAAATCAAAAAGACGCCTATGATACAAGAGGTTCCGGATCTTCTGGTTCCCGATTGGCGGATGTTCGGAAAAAAACTCTGGATACGTGTAAAGAACTTTTTGACCAACGGTGCACTGCCCATGATATACATCATAGGTGCCGCAGCAGTGCTGTTTGAAACAGGTCTCCTGGATCACGTGGGCAGGCTACTGGAGCCCCTTGTGACCGGATGGTTGGGCCTGCCTTCGGAAGCATCAACACCTCTTATATTGGGGATTTTCAGAAGGGAGCTTGCGGTACTACCACTGTTGGATATGGAGCTGACCAATCTGCAGTTGTTCGTGGGTGCGGTGATCGCACTGTTTTACGTTCCGTGTGTGGCAGTTTTAGGGATGATCGCAAAAGAGTTCGGTGCTAAGGTATCGGCCGTTATATTGCTTTTCACCATCTTTTTCTCCATGCTGATCGGCGGTTTGATATTCCAGATAGGAGGCATCTTACTGTAGTTATCATGTTCTTAATGCCCCTGATACGGAAGTTAAACTGAAAGGCATCTTTATATCTCCTTTTTTTAACAAATGCATCGTCGCGCCCGTGGATAGGACAAGTGGGAACCAATATGTTATGGAGCGGGCTAGTAGTGCTATAGCCATCCCTTCGGAGAACAAAAATCCGTTCAAACTCAATATGACGGCCATGCTCCCTTCGAATGTACCCAAACCTCCAGGGGTGATGGGAAGCATGCTCACCATATAGGCGATGTAAGTGATCATTATGGCCAAGGTGATCGATACCGCGATGTTCAACACATATGCGGTCAGGTAGATCTTAACGGGATACATCCCCCAGACCACCAGGGATATCAAAAATAGTTCGTTTCTTGCTTTTTTTGAGAGAGTTTGTTTTACCTCCGCC
>PWKY01000090.1 GCA_003560595.1 Thermoplasmata archaeon
AGTAGTATGAATGCGCTCAATAACGCTACAAACTTTCCTGTTTCTTTGTTCATATTCGGTTCACCTTATTTTTTTTCTCCTCAACCAAATCCTAAAATTTGGCCAATTAAGTTAAAAAAGAGTTGTAGAGGTATTTATAATTTCCCCATAAATTAGAGCGTACCGTAAATGATATATATCAACCTCCTTTGGCCGTGAACGAAAATATGAAATTGAGAAGAAAAAAAATGAACGAAAAAGGAGCTTTAGAGGGATTGCCGCTGTACCTTATTATATTGGTAGTAGTAGCTGGTATCGGGACCGCAGTCCTTGCAGGATGGATGATGAGTTCGCAGACCAGTGACCTAGGTCGTATCGAGATCGGCGAGGGAGATAGTATCATAAACACAAATTCAGGACAAACTCTGACTATACTCGCATATGACCAAAACGACAATCCATTAGAGGGAGCTACTGTTACCCTTGAAGGTTGTGACGTTACAGAGATCGGTGAAACTGACTCAGACGGGGAAGCTAGATTTTCAAACATAAACCCGAACCTGCCATCATCAGCTAATTTTGGCACGATAGAAGTTACCGTGACTTACACCGGTAGTGTGACTACCACCAGGAACGCCCAGATATCTGTACAGCACGCATAGATGATGCAGCAAGAAAACATCAGCATGGATACTATCCTAGGGCGTTCTGTTTCCCATGCTTCAAAGCTGGGAAACAGGGGGTGCTGCTTTCTAGGTAAGAACGTATCCTACCCGGGGGGAAAATACGAAGAGATGGGGCGCACGTACCTCGACCTGGTATCTCCCCACTGCATGCTGGTGCTTGGAAAAAGAGGGACCGGCAAATCCTACACGCTTGGTGTTCTCACCGAAGGGTTCGCTTCCCTTGAAGAAGGATCTCTTCAACGTTTGTCTGTAGTGGTCATAGATACCATGAGTGTATTCCACAGTTTAAAGAAGGAAAATGTAAACACCGTAGAAGTAGAGCGGATGAACGACTTCGGCATATCCCCAGAAGAGTTCGGCGATCGTGTTCGTGTGATGGTCCCCTCTACTGCAGTTAAGAAAGCGGAAGACGATGGATGGGAGCTGCACCATGATGGTGTGCTGAAGATACCTCTATCCTCCGTAACCCTTCATGATTGGCTGGAGATATTCGAACTGAGATTGACAGAACCGGCAGGAACACTACTTTGCTCGATCCTATCGGATCTACAAAACTCAAGTAAATATTCCTTCGAAGATATATACGATTCTCTGGGATCTCAGGCATCCGAAGGAACCGAAGTGAAGACTTTAAGGAAACTATTCGAGATGATGGAAGGTCTTGATCTTTTTTCCGAAGAAGGTACCATCTCGGACTTAGTTCAGCCCGGTAAGATAACCGTTTTAGACGTATCTTATTTGGGTAGATTGGGCGGATACGATCTGAGAACTTTGGTCGTATCAATATTTGCTAGAGAGCAGATGGCTGTGAGGACCTTATATACAACTGTAGAGATGCAGGCTCAAGCCGGTTTGATCGATTCAAACACGTCCAAGGATATCACCAAGGAACATCCTCTTGTATATATGATAATAGACGAGGCACACCTTTTCCTACCTCAAGGGGAAGATACTCTTGCCACAGAGCCTCTGATAGATTGGATAAAGCTGGGAAGACATCCTGGTCTCTCCTTGATACTAGCGACACAGGAGCCTTCGGCATTACACGAAAGCGCCATCAGGCAATCCGATATGATCATCGCTCACAACTTGACGGCTAGAGATGACGTTGCAGCGTTAGGTATGGCTAAGCAATCGTACATGAAAAAAGGACTTGATGAGGCGGTATCTAACATGGAGTTCAGAAGGGGATTGGCCATGGTGTTCGACGATAAAACACGTAAACTACAGATGTGTATGGTAAGACCAAGACAGAGTTTACACACCGGGGTAGATGCATCCGCCTTACCTCCTAACCTTTGATAACTGCACAAAGAACATATATATCTAGAATGATATCTGTAATAACAGGTGTTAATGATGATAAAGGGGAAGATTAGGGGTACGATCCTAAACGGCTACATCAACTACATAAAAAGAAATTGGGGGCAAAAAGGGATCACCGATTTTGAAGAATATTTGGGGGAAAGCGTTGACCAAATAAATGAATCCGAGTGGTATAACTCGGACCTATTAAAAAAAGCACATCTCTTTATCGCTGACAAGGGGCCGGATCATGTTAGGCTGGCGGGCCAGTACGAGATACAAAATCTCGGATTACTTTCCTATCTAGTCAAGTATTTTAACGTTAAAACTCTTTTGAAAAAGGCTCCTAAAAATTACAAGGAAGGCTTCAGTTACGGTGAAAGTGAAATAGAGATAGGTGATAAAGAAGCTGTGGTCAAATTAAAAAATGTCATGATAGACCAGCATGTTTGTGATGCATGGCAGGGTGTTTTAGAGGGAGCGCTAAAAGCTACTAACACCGAAGGCGTTGTAAAGCCTATCTTCCCGGAAGATCGAGGAGAATTCGACTGCTTCTACAAGGTAGAGTGGAAATAACTCACCCCATAAGGTCTTGGATGGGGGATGACCAAGATTCTCTCAGTCTAGATATCTTCAGATCGATAAGGTTCTCTTTATCATCAGATATTTTGAGTGAATCTCCTCCGGTCAGCCCTATAGCTTGTATGGGGATAGAGAAATGTTCTTCGAAAGCCTCCGGGTCCGAGACCTCCACTATCCACCTGGTGTTGCTCTCTGAAAAGAGATACATATCTGACCTGAATCCAGGCTGAACCTCTATATCTGCACCGATGTTACCGGCGATACACATCTCCGCTAGTGCGACGGCTAAGCCGCCCGTGGATACATCGTGACAGCTTTCGATCAAACCCTTTGATTGTGCTTTCAGTATCTCATCCATGGACCTTTTTAAAGAACCAACGTCCACAGATGGGACTTTGCCGCTTGTTCCACCAGATATCTCGTAGTATTCTGAACCTCCTAACTCCTCTTGGGTCTCTCCGATCAAATAAAGGTGGGAGTCCTCTTTTTTTATGTCCATGGTGACCGCTTTTCTTACGTCGTCGATCACACCACATGCGAGTATGGTGGGTGTGGGTTTTATGGGCCCTTTGTCCGTCTCGTTGTAAAAGCTTACGTTTCCGGAAACGAATGGGACACCCAAAGTTCGTGCCACCTTTTCCAGCCCCATTGCGGTAAGTTTGAAGTCACCAAGTCTTTTTGGCTTCTCGGGATTACCGAAATTCAAACAGTCCGCTACCGAGTGCGGTTTCGCTCCTACCGCTATCAGATTTCGGAAGGCTTCGTCCAAGGCGGACATAGCCCCTTTTTTCGGATCTAGATAACACAACCTAGGGTTGACGTCGGTTGTAAGCGCTAAACCTCGAAACGAATCCTCAAGAGGTTTGATGACCGCTGCATCTCCCGGACCTTCCGTACCTATCACACCCTGAAGTGGTTTCAGCACTGTATTGCCTCTTACTTCATGGTCATACTGCCTTATCACCCACTCCTTGCTGTTAACGTTCGATCGTGCTAATAACTCCGATAACACAGAATTCATATCTTCCGGATAATCTGGCTCCTTCTCCTGGATCCCATCCGCCTTGACATCTATCTCCACCGGTCGGCAGTAGCTAGGTCCACCGGTTTGAAATTTCAGATCAAGGTTCATTATCTTTTCGTTTTCATAGTACACTCGTACGTATGGTTCCTGGATCACTCGACCGATCACCGTCGCCTCAACATCCCACTTCTTCGCTCTTCGCAGTACTTCATCAACATCATCCGGTTTCACCGCGTACATCATACGTTCCTGACTCTCGGATACCCATATCTCCCAGGGAGCCATACCTTCTTCCTTAGTAGGCACCTTATCCAGCTGCACCTCTGCACCGTAGCCGGCTGCCAAAGCCATCTCACCGGCTACGCAGGAAAGACCACCTCCACCGAAATCCTTCATGCCTTGAAGAAGTCCGGCTTTATTGAGTTCCAAACTCAGATGTATCAAGGGTTCTTTGGTTATCGGGTCACCTACCTGAACGGCACCGACGTCCTCTTCCTCAGATGATTCGTGCAGTTCGTCTGATGCAAAGGTCACACCGTGTATGCCGTCCCGACCGGTTTTACCTCCGGCCATTATGAAGATATCACCGGGTCCCTTTACACGGCTTCGGATCAATTCATCTTTTCTCGCCACTCCAACACACCCTACGTTCACCAAACAGTTGGTGGTGTAGCTATCGTCTAGATAAACCATCCCGGATAGGGTAGGTATACCCAGCCGATTTCCGTAATCACTTATCCCCTTGACTACGCCGTTGAATAGATAACGGGGATGCTTGGTACCTTTAGGCAATTCGTTTTCAGGTAGCTCCAAAGGTCCGAAGAAAAGTGGATCTACGAAGGCTAAAGGCTGAGCACCCATGCATACAACGTCCCTGACTATACCACCTATACCGGTGGCCGCACCACCGTAGGGCTCGATAGCCGATGGATGGTTGTGACTCTCTAAAGCGACCACATACGCGTGTTCGTCGTCGAACTCTACAACTCCCGCGTCCTCTTCGATAACGTAGATGTTCTGAGGTGCGTCGATGTCAAAAACTGTGTCTTTCAATATACACTTAGATGATTTATAACAGCAGTGCTCGGACCAGGCCTGGCCCAGAGCTTCCATCTCTATATCGGTGGGATTTCTTCCTAGTTTTTGAAAGTACTCCTTCACCGTCTTCATCTCACCCAAGCTCAAGCCGATACCGCTCTCCCTGCTTATCTCCTCCATCGCTTGATCGTCGGCCTCGAGAAGGTTCACTTCATATAGGAGGAACGGCACATCCTTTCTGATATAGTGCTTCATCATCAACCCTCTATGGTTATCTCGTAGGTCTGTATGACCGGATTAGCCAATATGCGCCGGCACATCTCACCTACCATCTCATCGGCCTCATCCTCAGATACCTCTTCACCTAGGTCGATATGAAATACCTTTCCGGTCCTCACGGACTCGACCCCCCAACCAAGAAGGTTAAGTGCTTTCTTCGTGTTCATTCCTTCGGGGTCGGTGACACCCTTCTTCAATTCGATTTTGACTTCTGCTACTACCATTAGACCACACGACTAAGATTACATATCCCCTTATTATTGTTTTGTCGATGATCGGCCGGTCAAGTAAATAGCTATTAAGGATATGAAGGACTAGAAAAAAAGATGGGGATCCAAAGATAGTATAGGGTATTTGGCTAGAATATATTATTTTTTTATAGATGGAGGTAGTAATAATTATAATACATGACTTCGGAAGAGCAGCAGCTTTTTGAAGTGTGATACTACGGAAACAAGTTGTGTTTGGTTAAGAAGTATTCAAAAGCGATAAGATGTATGTTGGAAACTAGTGATATAACACAGGATATCATTATCCTTCAATCTCGAGGTCCTCTATATTCGATATATTTGTCCTCATCCCTGGCATCCCAATGGGCCTTTACATTCAACGCAGATCCTAACCCAATTAGAATTATACCGTTCCCTAAAAGGATACTAGCGATGGTATAAAGAAGTAATGATTCGGTTCGTGGCATGAATGCATATAATATGATTGATATGCCTATGAGGATAGTGCCAATAATGAAAAGATAGGGTGTACTTTTTTCATATCTTATCCTTTGGGGTTTGATCCTGCGTCTTACATATCTTGTTTGGTATCCCCTAGAATCCTCCATATCCCATGGATCCATGCCCTGATCTTTCCGGTCAATGCGATGACTCATATTATCACACTAGTAACAATTTGATATTATATAAATATTTGTTTTTTGTTAGCCGGTCAACTTTTGCATGGATTTAGTACTCATCTACCACCTTATAGTAGTATTGATTATTTGTTTTTAGTTCAAAAGATAGTTTCTGTGGCAACTCGAAGTGATGCCCGACTGAGAACCGCTTCAATCGAATCGTAGAGATGATGGGAAATCTGAGGGAGTCTTGACCGACATCATTTAGATAGTTGGTGGTTGTGACTGGTTGTCAACTGATAAAGTCCTTCAGATCCACCACTTCTATACCTGATATCTTGTCCTTCTTTCGACCGATGATCAAACGATCCTTGATACGGTCCATCTTGATAGATAATAGATTGTCGACATCATCAGTACTGATTTTTGTTTTGTACTTGACTTCATAGGCCTTGCCGTCAACAAAAAAATCAATTTCTTTAGAATTTTTCATTATGTATCGTGGAGTACCCATCTTGGTCAATCTATGATACACCAGATTTTCTGCCAGTGCTCCTTTCTCGACTTTACCCCTCATGACGTTCAGTACACCTACATCACAGATGTATGCTTTTTTCGGTGCGTATGTTCTCTCATTAGGGGTACCCTCCTTTTCTATGAGGTCTATAAGATACGTTTCTCTGAAGTGATTCAAATAAGAAGTGATAGTATCGTGTGAAAGATTTAGCACGCGGCCCAGCTTTGAAGAGGTCACTCTTTTGCCTACGCGTTCGCACAGTAGGAGGAATAATTTTTTCATTAATAGTGGGTCCTTGATATGGTATCTGGGAACTATATCTTTGTAGATTATATCCTCCACCATATCTTCTATGTACTCGGGGTCCTCGGACAGTACGTATTCTGGCATCCCTCCTACGTGCATATAATCTTCGAATATTTTTTCCTCCATGAACTTTTCAGATGATTTTAACTCGATATCTTTGAAGTCAAGAAACTCTTGAAAGGACAGGGGGTCCACATGGACCCTTGCATGCCTGCCGGTCAAAGCTCCGCTGCGATGTTTGATCATCAAACTATTTGAGCCTGCACCCACGATGTTCACGTTTTGCTCAAGGTCATATATCCCTTTCAACTCCTTTTCGAAGTCCTTTCGCTTTTGTATCTCATCGAAGAGTACATAGACTCGCTCATCCCTTGATAACTTGAACATCTTTCTGTATCCGTCTAAAAGATCATGCAGAGGGATATCTTCGACAGCCGGATGATCGACAGATATGTAAAATATATTCTCAGGATCAACATCTTTCAGCATGGTGGCTACGAACTGTTTCATTATATAGGTCTTGCCCACCCTTCTTAGACCATAGATCAAAACCATCCTTCTCCGTTCCAATTTTCTTTGGACCTCTTGGATATACAAGCCTCTTTTTATACCTGGCAATTCAAAGGCACTCTCCCACCATGGGTTGTATCTTGCCATTATCTCTTCGAGTTCCATATCATAGTAAAGTCCTTACTACATATAAATAAGTTGCGAATACTAATCGCAGATATTGGCGAGAACTACGAATGGTAATCGTAGATATTCGTTGACATCAAATTCAGACATAGAACATCGGTTGAAGATGTATTGAACGACTTCCTAGAGACTGTCACTAAAAGTGTTCCCTTACTATATCTAAGAACTGGGGGATGAGCTCGGACTAGAAGCCCGATCGATAGAGAGGTTATATGTAGATAGAATCATTGCACGGAACGTGCATATCTCACGGATCTAGTATACTAAGCTCCTCAAGGATCCGGGGCAAGATTTGGGAGTGGGCGGGGATATCTACCCTACGGGTCAGGTTGCCACCACAACAAAGGATAGGTCTCGCCATCGATCATCTTCCAGATGTTGTCGAAATCCCAGCCGGCGCTTTCGAAGGTGGACTGGGTCATCATCCAAGTGGTGTTTCTACCATTTCCTCCATCACTTTGTGATTGGCCCGAAGTCTCTATATCCCAGAATGATGTAGATATAGTACCTTCGGTATTTATACCTATGAGTCCACCTACATCCTCATGTCCGCTCACGGCTCCGGTAGCATACGAGTCCCACACCATGCCCCATTGGTTATCTCCCACGAGCCCGCCTACTGCCTGGTCACCGCTCACGATTCCCGTAGCATACGAGTCCCACACCATGCCCCATTGGTTATCTCCCACGAGCCCGCCTACTGCCTGGTCACCGCTCACGATTCCCGTAGCATACGAGTTCGACACTTCGCCTCCGTTGTTTGCTCCCACGAGCCCGCCTACTCTATTGCCAGTTCCGCTCACGGCTCCGGTAGCATACGAGTCCCACACCATGCCATCCCCTTGGTACCCCACGAGCCCGCCTACAGCCCCGACACCGCTCACGTCTCCGGTAGCATACGAGGCCCACACACTGCCTATGCCAAACCAGTACTTGCCTCCGTTGTTTGCTCCCACGAGCCCGCCTATTTCCCTGTTACCGCTCACGGAAGTAGTTGAATATGAGTTCGACACCGTGCCTTCCCAGTTACTTCCCACGAGCCCGCCTACATCCCAGTCACCGCTCACGGAACCAGTTGAATATGAGTTTGACACCGTGACGTTGCTCTCTCCCACGAGCCCGCCTACTCTCCGATTACCGCTCACGTCAACATCAACCACGCCAACATTTCGGACTCTGCTTCCCGTGTCAATGTAACCGAAAAGGCCTACATTGTTCGTGCTTGGTCGGTTGATATACAACCCAGTGACGATATGGTTGCGACCGTCAAACCTGCCGGTGAACCTGTTATTAAAATCACTTACCGGTTCAAACCCCGCACCACCGTTCCATCCGCTGGTCTCGCTTGCATCGATATCATTTGCCAGGGCATAGTGTGCTGTCAAGTTTTCATTCATAGCCTGTAGGTCGTGTACATCGTGGATCATATACGGGTCCTCCGGCGTGCCAGAACCTTCGCCTTTGTCATGTGGTGTAGCGCTAACTTCGTTGGATAGGGCTCCCTCTCCGATGTCATTCACTGCTGATACTTGGTAATAATATGTCTGGTCGTTGGTGAGGCCAGAGTCGTTGTAGTATGTTGTGTCTGTGTCCACAGTATCATGGAAGTTCAAATCTCCACTTGTTGTTCCTCTATATATGTTGTAATCGGTGATAGCTGAGCCACCATCGTTGACTGGAGGATTCCACGTGAGATTGACCGACTCGTTTCCTGCTACTGCATCCAAGTTCTGCGGGGCACTCGGAACAGTAGTATCTGCTTCAGGTGTAGCACTTACCTCATCCGACATCGCACCTTCTCCAATTTCATTCACCGCCGATACAGCATAGTAATACGTCTGCTCATTAGTTAGTCCAGTATCCGTGTATTCAAGCACATTACCGACTGTATCAAGAAGACTAAGGTCACCGGAAGAAGTTCCACGGTAAATCCGATAATTTGTGATAGATGAGTCACCGTCGGATGAAGGAGCTTCCCAACTAAGGCTTACCTCTTCATCTCCAGCCGATACTTGTAGGTTCTCCGGTGCTGGTGGAACAGTAGTATCTGCTTCAGGTGTAGCACTAACTTCATTGCTCCTCGAACCTTCACCGACATCGTTCACCGCAGATACTCGGTAATAATATGTCTGACCATTAGTTAAACCAGTATCCGTATAGGTCAATACATTGCCAACAGTAGTCAACAAATCCAAGTTGCCGCTGGTCGTCCCACGGTATATTCGATAATTGGTGATGGCCGAACCACCATCATCTGACGGTGTATCCCACGATAACGAAACCTCTCCATCTCCTGCTGATGCCTCCAAGTTCTGCGGTGCACTCGGAACCGTCTTAATAGGTGCCTCGGCTATCAACCACTGCACGTCGAATACTTGCATTTTAACATCGGCAACAAGATAGCTGCCGAAGTAGTAGTTTATCTCGATCCTGACACCTGCATTCCCCTCGACTCCGGCATAAATGGACCACCACGGGTTCTCCATTGGTGAAGCTTCAAACAAGATATACGGTTGAAATTCTGTGTAGGGACCCGCTTGCCCATAAATCAACAAGTTGAAACGTGGAAGGGCAGCATACCCCTTCGCCTCTACTGAAAGTGTCGCCGAGGGCGGATAGTGATCGATACTCCGCTGTACCTGGCTTATGGGTGTCCACTCGCCATCATAATACGATACACCCGCTCTGAGTGTCATGGACATATCGATGGATGTGCTCACGCCGGCCTCCAATGTGATGTCCGCACCGACAACTATATCCAGCCTGGGTGTGAGAACTACTGGAACTGGACCCACAGGGACGACTATCGGAGTAAGAATATATGTTTGAAGAACTGTGTCACGCTGGATCGTCGTCGCATGATTCGCCTCTATACCGATTGTGGATGTATAACTCTGTTCCACACAGAACAGTAAGTATTCCAAGCCGTTGACTAAACTGAAATCTACGTCGAATACCAACTGGGGGTCGGAGATGGTCGCTTCGCCAAAGAATTCTACGGTTGTACCATCCGCTTCATATAGTGTTGTGTCAAGATTGAAAGTGCGTGAAGAACGTGTGTATTCCTCATTGAGATCAAGTGTCTCGTTGACACGTATACTACCTTCGTCAACCACATCTAAAAGGGAAGCTGTCTCCGTATGGACGGTAACAACATCATCATTAACTTCAATCTCGATAACCTCTCTCAAGTATCCAAAACCCGTTGTACCGGCTATTATGTCTCCCACCTTGTACTCCAGCTCATCGAGCTCGCTTTCGTAAGTGTACGTAACGGTGTCGTTCTCTACGCTAACCTCAGTTATCTCTTCGTTGTCTTCCGGCAGTACAAAAGAGTAAGTTACCGTATCGATATCGTCCGAGTCCTGTACATCGTCATCGACAACATCTTCATCGATGTCGTCGGACCATACAAGCCATATAACACCCACACTCGCGATGACCAAGGCCAAAGCCAGCATTATCGCAAATATCTTCTTACCATCGCCCTGAAGGAACCACAACGGGTTTTTCTTCCCTTCGTCCATGATGTTCACCGAGAGTTGTGTATCGGATTGGTATATATAAATAAATTTCTAAGATCTTCACTGCGATATTTGAGTAACTATGTGTGGTGGATAGTGTAGGAATATTCTTATCTAACTTTTCATCTATAATATGTGTGTTAAGGCGGAAGTTTATACGTTTGTCGTACAATGATGAGGTTGGCGTAAAAAGGTGCTAACCTCATATTCACCTATCGGATTTCCTGTACCTTTCTTATGAATTTTGATACTAGATGATCTCTCTAATAAAGGGATTTATTAGAGCAAACATTC
>PWKY01000097.1 GCA_003560595.1 Thermoplasmata archaeon
AACATAGGCAGCGCAAACATCACCGTTATAGATGTAGATCAGGAAGAGATAACCGATCACTTCCCGGTGGGCGAGGGTCCCGAGGGTGTTGCGGTCCATCCCAACGGAGAGGTTGTTTACGTGGCTAACCAGAAGGACGACACACTCTATGTGATGGATGCCGATACCTATGAGATCGTGCACAAAAGAAGACTCGGAACCTTGCCCATACGCGTCATATTTACACACGGCGGTAAGTACGCGTTCATACCTAACAGGGAGTCCGACGATGTATCCGTGATCCAGAGTGATTTCCATAGAAACGGTAAGATGGTCCCATGGGAGATAAAGAGGATACCCGTAGGGAAGTGGCCCGGAGGCGTGGTATTCGATAAGGATGATGAGCACGCCTACGTGGCGAACAACAAGACCAACGATATATCAGTTATCGACATGGAAACATTGAAAGAGCTCGACCGCATAGATGTGGGCATACACCCCGATGGTATGGGGTACCTAATTGATGAAAGAGGTGGATGATATGAAATATAGAAAATTTATAGACTCGGATTGGAAGCCTTCCGCTCTTGGGTTCGGTGCCATGAGATTACCATATGAAGGTGATGACAGAGGGGCCATAATCGAGGATGAGGCCATGGAGATGATACGATACGCCATCGATCATGGAGTGAATTACATCGACACCGCGTGGCCCTACCATGATAAGAAGAGCGAAGAATTCATTTCCAAAGTGTTGAAAGACGGTTATCGTGAAAAGGTCAAGGTAGCCACCAAACTACCGTCGTGGGAGATCGAAGAGCAGGGGGATCCGGATAGATATCTAGAGATGCAGCTGGAAAAGCTTGGTGTCGAGAAGATCGACTTCTATCTCCTCCACGCACTAAGCACAAAATCGTGGAAGAAGTACAAAGAACTAGATATCTTCAGCTGGTTGGAAGAAAAAAGAGATCAGGGAAAGATCGACTACATCGGCTTTTCCTTTCACGACGACCTGAACCTATTCAAAGAGATAGTCGATACATATGACTGGGACTTCTGCCAGATCCAATACAACTACTTCGATCAGAGATTTCAAGCAGGTAAAGAGGGTTTGCAGTATGCCCACTCCAATGGCCTGGGTGTGATCATAATGGAACCTCTCCGAGGGGGGATGCTTGCTAAAGAACCTCCCGCAGCCGTCAAAAAGATATGGGAAGAGTCTGAACGAGATTGGGGTCCGGTAGATTGGGCTCTACGCTGGCTTTGGGATCAAAAGGAGGTCTCCCTTGTCCTGAGCGGCATGAGCACCATGGAGCAGGTAAAAGAGAACGTTGATATCGCAGCCGATTCAGGCGTAGGTGTTCTCTCCAAGGAGGATATCCAGCTCGTTGATAGGGTGGCTGATAAGTACCGAGAACTATCTCCGGTGGATTGCACGGGATGTAACTACTGTGTACCCTGTCCTAACGGAGTGGCCATACCCCACAACTTCGCCATCTACAATCAGGCAGAGATATACGATGAATACGAAGAGAAGAAAAAACGCTACCACAAGATGAAGGACAAGTCAAAGGCAAGCAGTTGTGTAAGGTGCGGCCAGTGTGAAGAACATTGCCCTCAGGAACTGCCGATCATGGATCTATTGAGCGAGACCGCAGAATACTTTGAGCAAGATCGATAGTGAACTATCATCTCAGCGGTTTGACCATGACCAAACAGGGATTTTCTTCATCCCAAAGTGTGGTCAGCTCCTCTAAAGGATAGAAGCCCACGGCTCTGTAGAATTCCCTGGTCCGTTTATAATTCTCGTCGGGATGCGACCCGCTGAGGGTTTTTACTGAGATGAACATCTTCCCTTGTTCACGCAACCGCTCTTCAACGGCACCGAACAATCGTTTACCGATACCTCTACCGTGCAGATCTTTAACTATACCTAGCACGTATAACTCACTGGTATATTCGTTGTGCTCTTTGATGGAGATGAAACCTACGGGGATGCTCCCCACGTAAACGGTTAAAAATAGCTTATCCTTTACCTCCTCTATATAGTCGATCATCGCCTTCTCGATACCGAACCACTCCGGAAGGGATCTAAGTATGGACTCACATATCTCACTCTTCTTTTTAGGGTCCATCTCTTCCTTTATTTTTACATGTTCGAAAGGGTCTTCTTCGTGCATCCTCTTACAGCGGTCCAACCACGATCTTTTGAAGTCCTCTTCGGAAACGATCCTATCTTCAAGATCCCCTATGGACTCTATCCCCTCTTTCAGGCCCCAGTCGACGCATATCAGGTACTGGAGCCAGTCCATATCGTCCGTATCGTCATATACCTCCACTTCTTCCTCACCGTCTTTCCAAAGAGCGAAGGCCCGGTGATGACCATCGGTAAAGAACAGTTTACCCGCCACCTTTTTGACAGGTAGAGGTTCGATATCTTCTGGTTCCCCTATACTTTGAAGCTTATCCTCACTCAGATAGAGCTGGCTTAAGAGTATGTCCTTGAAGTTCTCTCGCCGGGTAGTTTTCGGATCCATGTTATCCTATCGTATCCTATGTAAAAATGATTTCCCGATCAGTCGATATCGTAGAACAGTTTAGAAAGCTCATGACCATCACTAACACCTGCAGATTATAATGAATTTACTGAGATCGGCCGTGTAATCATAATACATATAAGGACGATGTATCTTGAGCTGAGTTACATGACAACGATCATACTGCATGCCGACGGAGCATATCGAGGTAAAAACGGCGGAGTGGCATCTTACGGGTATCTAGTCGAGAAGGGCTCT
>PWKY01000079.1 GCA_003560595.1 Thermoplasmata archaeon
ATTCTGTACAGAATGCCCACTATGTGGTCATTCTATACGCTCGTCAAAACAAGTTTGACTCACGAACCACGGCTCTCATCCCTCTGTCCACACTTTAAAATAAAGTAAAAAATGCTCCCGCCGGGATTCGAACCCGGGTGTTCGGCTGTCTTCGACCATTATGGTCTCGAAAGGCCGAAATGATTGGCCGGACTACACTACAGGAGCAAAAGTGAGTGTAACGAACTTTTGCGACTTTGCGGAATCTTTGATTCCGGTTTAGGTAGCAAAACGAGTTTGTGTAGTTTTGCTAATGCCAGCAGAGTGTAACGAACTTTTGCGACTTTGCGGAATCTTTGATTCCGGTTTAGGTAGCAAAACGAGTTTTTGTAGTTTTGCTAATGCCAGCAGAGTGTAACGAACTTTTGCGACTGAGATACTGAACTTGTTGCGTCTTAAACAGGAGGCCTGATAAATAATTTTCTGCACCAAAATATCTTATAGGACGTCCTTCACTGCCTCCATCGGTGTGTTAAATGGAAGACCCGTTCAAATATGCCCACGAAAGGGAAGACGAGATCATATGGATGAGCCAGAACACGAACGAATTAGAGACCAGTCCTCTCATCCAAAGAGAGATCATGAGCGCAGTTAAAAGTAAGAAGTATGCCCTTTATCCTCATCAACAAGGTCTTTTAGGCCTTAGGGAAACACTTCTGAAGGACCTCGGTTTAGAAGAGGGGTTCGGTGGGATAATAACCAACGGAGCTATAGAAGGAGGTTATTTCTTATCCCGTGCCATATTTAACGAAGGGGATAACGTGATAGCCTCAGATCCGAGCTTTATGCCCTTACACCATCAGATACGATTATGTGGTGCCGAGCCTAAGGAATTATACGTTTACAAAGATCCATATCATATGACCGTAGATCAGATCAACGAGGCGGTTGACGATTCTACCAAGGCCATACTCTTGATAGACCCTTTAAATCCACTGGGTTCTTCCTACACCCGAGAGGAAGTCAAAGGCGTCTGTGAGATCGCAGAAGATAATGACCTATGGCTGATAGACGATATCACCTATCGAGACTTTGCATACGAACACACATTAGCCACTGAATTTGTACCGGAACGGACCTTTCTCATCTACTCGTTCTCCAAGAATTGTGGATTTGCAGGTATGAGGCTAGGCGCATTGATCACGCCGGATCATATATTCGACGAGATCAGCAGATGGAGATCAAACCCGCTTTCTGCAAATATATTAGCCCAGGTGGGAGCTAAAGTAGCTCTTGAAACAAAAGATCAATGGCTACCTCAGATGCTGGAGCAGTCACGTAAGAACCAGAAGATCATAAAGAAAGCCATCGACAACACCGACGGCGTACATCTGCCCGTTTATCCTTCGAACACCAATATGTTCGTGATCGATATACAAGAAACAGGCCTTAATCCCGATGATATACAGGAGGTATTGCTGAAGGATCACGATATATTCGTTCGAGGCGGAACTTACGTATCTACCAAGGCAGGCGGGAATTTCGTAAGGATATCATTCACCGTACCAGAACCTCAGGTCAAAATATTCGCAGAGATTTTCCCAGAAGTGATCGAGAAGATGAGATGATACTGGAGAGAAACGGGAGCCACTATACCCCGAATCTCGTACCCGGCGTTTCGGTGTATGGGGAGGATCTGATAGTTGAGGGTGGTCGGGAATACCGTCACTGGGACCCCCGCAGGAGTAAGCTTGCAGCTTACTTGAAAGAAGGTGGTTCCCTACCGTTCGACTCTAAAAACAGCGTATTATATCTAGGGGCCGGCGACGGAACCACAGTCAGTCATCTTTCGGACATACTTTCTGAAGGGTGTATATTTGCTGTTGAGTTATCTCCCAAACCTTTCAGAAATCTTTTGTCCCTCTCAGAAAAAAGAGAAAATATATTCCCCATACTCGCTGATGCTAGATATCCCGATAAATACAGCAGCATGGTCCAAGATATAGATTTCATGTATCAGGATATCGCTCAGCAAGATCAGGTGGAAATATTCATCAAAAATCTACTACACTTTAAACCGGTAAATGCAGCTATAGCCATAAAATCAAGGAGTATAGACGTTACTAAAAGTCCCAAAACTATCTTCAAAGAAGTTAAAGAAACTCTGAAAGAACGGGAAATAGAAGTTTTAAACACCATGGATATATCCCGGTGGCAAAAAGATCACGCCATAATCTTGATAAAGCTAAAAACCATGGAGGGATAACATGAAAGAGCAAAAAGCGGTCTGCCCTAGGTGCGGTTTTAACTTCACTCTAGAGGACCCGAAGATGGACAAAGTAGATTGTCCGGAATGTGGTTTTGAAGTGGTTTTCGGTGAACATTCCTTCCGTTAACATCCCAAAGTTATTTTACCTATTCATGCTTTTACCTCTCCCATGAGTCAAGAAGTGGATGAAGAGGATGGTTTTTATAGAACCATCTGGGGAAAGCTGTTCTTATTCTTCAACCCATTTCTGATCGCTGCCTTATTTATTTATTTATTATATTTGATAGTAGTTCCTAGGGGAGCTTTCTATACCGTAAGCAGTGGTATATCCGCGTATTTTTTTCCCCCCTTCGGCAAGGAGAGCGTCATCCCTTTGGTGGTGGGCAGACTCACTCAACGAGGCTATTACTCCCCTCTAGTCACCATCACCCTGGTTGCAGCAACCATCGCCTATGTTGATGTGATCACATCATATTTCCTTTTATGGAATCTTTATATCGTCGAGAAGGTACCCGTTATCGGAGATTGGATAAGGAAGTTCCGGGATTTTGGTGCCCAGAAGATGTCTGAAAAAGCGTGGGTTAAAAAGATCGCCTTTGTAGGGGTAGCACTCTTCGTTGTTGTACCGTTCCAGGGCAGCGGTGGTGTAGGGGCATCTATACTGGGTAGGGTTATCGGTTTGAACAAATACCACGCATGGTTGGCTATAATAGTTGGATCTTTTTCAGGCTGCTTCCTGATAGCCACTATATCTTACTATGTAGGTGATACAGTGCTCAAGACATTCGAAAGCAGTCTCGTACAGGGGATAGGTATGTTAGTTGTTTTAGGTGTGTTGTTCACATTTTTATATTTCTTCTTCAAAAACAGGAATCACACGGAGGAAACAGCATGAAACTAAAGGAAAGAAAGATACTGCTTACAGGAGCAGCTGGTTTTATAGGTAGTCATCTAGCCGACGCCCTTGTAAAGAAAAATCAGGTCAAGGGATATGATAACCTATCATCGGGAAAAAGGGAGTTAGTTGAGCATCTAGAAGATCATGACTCCTTTGAACTGGTGATCGCCGATGTTTTGAACAAGGACCGATTGAAAAAGGAGATGGAAGACTGTGACATGGTATTTCACCTTGCTGCAAACCCCGATGTTAGGTTAGGTGCCTCGGATACATATGTTCACCTCGAACAGAATGTGATAGCCACCTACCAAGTCTTGGAAGCCATGAGAGAGTGTGGTGTGAAAGATATAGTGTTCACTTCTACCTCTACGGTTTACGGGGAAACAGACGTTATACCGACTCCGGAAGACCATGGACCGTTGGAACCGATATCACTCTACGGATCCTCCAAACTTGCATGCGAGGCGATGATATCCGCATACTGTCATTCCTTTGATATGCGTTCAGCGTCTTTCAGGTTCGCCAATGTCGTAGGCCCTAGAAGCACACATGGAGTTACCTACGACTTCGTTAAGAAACTTAAAAATGATCCCAAGGAACTGGAGATACTGGGCAGTGCTCCCGGTACCACAAAATCCTATTTCTACATTTCTGACTGTATCGAGGGGATGCTCCATGCGGTAAGGAACTCGAACAAACCGGTGGAATATTACAACCTTGGTTCAGAGGACTACATAAACGTAAAAAAGATCGCAGATACAGTTTGTCAGGAGATGGGTCTTGAAGATGTGGGTTACAGTTGGACCGGCGGTGCAGGAGGTGGCCGAGGCTGGAAAGGAGATGTAAAGGTCATGCTATTGTCCATAGAAAAGATCAAGTCTCTAGGGTGGACCCCGAAATACGACAGCTCCCGATCCATAGCCAAGACTGTTAGGAGTTTAATGTAGTATCGACGCCAAGATGTCCAAGGGCTTAGACAGCCATAGAGCAACTACCAGACAACTTGCAAAGTAAACATAGTACATGATCGCGTACTTGTATCGGTCTACTTTATCCCATATGTTTGCATCCTCATTCATGTTATTTACCATCCTTGTCATACTATCGTCTGACGATTAAAAAGCGATTTACTGCTATTTATAGCTATCGAATGTTCTTTACTGTCTGCCGCAGAGGTCTACATACTCCATATCACGAACTCGCCGGGTCGTTCATACTTGAAGACTGTGGTTTCATCTGGAAGATCCTTCATCAAAAGGTCGTCTATCCATTCTTCGTTACCAAATGTGTGGATCGGTACGAAGAACCTTGGTTTTACTGTATTGATGAACTCCACTGGACCCGCCCAGCTTTCTAACCTCTGATCCATGTTTGAGAATGCCACGTCGATGTTTAAATCTTTGAGGATATCCAGAGTTCTTTCGAACACTTTTACGTGCCGCTGCCTTTTTGCCCTGCTCCATTCAGGCCAATCCCATTTCGCAAGGTCTCCTCCGAAATATATGGTCACCCCTTGGATGCTGATCAAGTAAGCAAGCCCTTCGTCGTTGCTTTTGAATGTTCTAACACGGAGGTCACCGATTTTTTTACTTTCGCCGTCAGACAATACTACCGCCTAATCCTTGGGGCCTATGTCTTCTGAAAGGATATGATAAGCCTTCTTTGCTTCAAGTTCAAAGATACGAGATGTGTAATGGTCCCTATGACCGTGGGAAATGAACACATAGAGTTCTTTGCCGCTGACTAATCCTTCTATCATACTCCATATACCTCCTGGGAAAAAGCCTCTTCCAGCAGGGTCGAACAGAAGCACTTTATCATGGAATTCAACTGCAAAGCAGCTGTGATATATATATGTGATTTTCATGTCTCGTTTCACGTATAGATATAGGGGAACATAATATTTACTTCTTACCCACCACAAAAGTTAAAGATACCCTCCTGATAACTTTGGACACACATCGATGCTGGGGTGACAGAGCGGCCAATGTGACCGCCTGCAGAGCGGTTTCCCGGGGGTTCGAATCCCTCCCCCAGCTCTTCTGGATATTGTGTTCTCTATACAATCTTCACCTTTTACAAAGGATATTTAAACCTCTTGAACAATAGCTGGAACGATGAAGCATAACATACTTTCGTCCTTCCGCGATTGTGCGGAAAGGGTGCGAGAACTCGTTATAAATTCCGAAGGAGATATAGGGATCGAGGTGGGTATCGGTGCAGACGGTACTCCCATAAAAGAGATCGACCAGATGGCAGAGGACACTGCCATAGAGTGTTTAAAGGAGCGTCACGATCATTCTATACTTAGTGAGGAGGCGGGGCTGATCGAAGGGGATTCTGACGGGACTATCATAATGGATCCTATAGATGGTACCACCAACGCGGTTTTAGGCATACCGTTCTATGGGATATCCTTGGCCTACACACCCACGGATCTCGATGGGGTGGAAGTGGGTTACGTGATGAATATACCTATGGGTACGGAGTTTTACGCAGTCAAAGGTGAGACATCGGTAGAACAAAAACCGCTTATCAAGGATCGATTAAATTTTTCGGTTTACATGGGCAAAGAGGCAACTCCCGATAGTTTCCGCGTAGCAGCTATACCGAGGCGAACACGCTCTCTAGGTTCTGCAGCTTTAGAGATGGCAATGGTGGCTTCGGGTGCTCTTGACCTTTACCACATGAGGACGGTTGACATGCGCAGAAGTTTGAGGATAACCGATATAGCCGCATCCACCCTTATGATCAGAGAGGCCGGAGGAGAAGTATACGGTGAAGATCATGAACCTCTCAACATGCCTTTGGACCCAGAGGCAAGACAGGATGTGATCGCTGTAAGGAGACCTGAATTGATCGAGGTGATCAGATAGCCATAGATATGGGAGTCTATGCAACGAGGCTGACCTCTAAGTCAAAGGATGTACTGGCATCCATCGAAGAACATGAACTTGTGAACAGGATGATCTATCATAAAACCGCCGCTGAGATCATGGGAAAAAAACCCCATTCCTTCGAAGACCTAAGTGCTGCAGACATAGATTTTACCATGGTGGTAGGTGGTGACGGAACGATATTGACATTACTTCAAAACTTTGAAGGTCGTGTCCTAGGTGTAAATACCGGAAGGGTGGGTTTTTTGACCTCAGTGGATCTAGATCATCTGGAAACCGCCCTGCGGAATTACGTTGATGGAGACTATTATTTGGACGAACGGCTCAAGTTAAAAACCCTACTTAACGGTGAGGAGATAGTCGAGTGCACCAACGAAGCGGTCGTGCACACCGATAAAGTTGCTAAGATACGTGATTTCGAGGTATATCAGGGAGATAGAAAGGTGGACCGATTCCGTGCAGACGGAGTTATCATATCCACACCCACCGGTTCCACTTGCTACTCCATGAGCTCTGGAGGACCTATACTTCATCCAGAAGTGGATGCCTTCGTGGTGGTACCTATCTCCCCTTTCAAGCTTGCCACCAAGCCCTACGTGGTCCCAGTGAGGGAGGAACTCCAGGTGGTTTTGACCGAGGAAGATAAGCAGTGTATCTTGGTTTTGGACGGCCAGAAAGAGATCAAGGTGGGTCACCACGACGACATACGGTTCAAGGTTGGAGAAACCAAGGCAAAATTCATCGTTTTTGATAAGGACTTTTACCGCAGGGTTAGGAGAAAATTGGTTTGGAGGTAAGAAGGTTGTTCGGTAAGAAAAAGGTGAAGGGGATAACCAAACGCACGTTGAATATGATAATGGAGTGTGCTAAAGACGCCCATCCCCGCGAGTTTGCAGCCGGGATGAGGCAGGTCGACGGTGTGATATCCGAACTCATACTCGTTCCAGGTACGATATCCGGAAACCGGAGTGCTTTGCTTAGACTCCATCATCTTCCCATAGACTATTCCATGGTAGGAGTGGTTCACAGCCATCCTTCACGCAATATATCTCCTTCCCCCCAAGATCTCAATATGTTCGGAAGGTATGGTAGGGTACATATAATCGCGGGTTTTCCCTACGATGAAAAAAGCTGGAAGGCCTATGATTGGGAGGGGCGTGAAGTATCCTTGGAAGTTTTACCCTAGATCAATTCCTGGTACACCCTTTCTATCTGTTCGGCCACTATTGCCCATGTAAGATTTTCCTCAATACGTTTTCTGCCGTTTTTTCCCATGCGTTCTGCCATATCCGGGTTCCTTATTATGGTCCGTATCTTACCGGCCAAGTTTGCCGGGTTCAAAGGCTCGGAAAGAAGGCCGTGTTCACCTTCGGTTATGACCTCTCTCACACCAGGGATATCAGAAACAACTACAGGTGTGGCGGATGCCATGGCTTCTAGGGCCACTATACCGAAGGCTTCCAATCGGGAAACCGAAGGCAGTACGAAGACATCGGCAGCGGCGTAATATTTAGGCAGTTCTGAGTTCGGGATACGTCCCGGGAAGATCACTCTACCTTGAAGATCATTCCTTTTGACGATATCTTCCAGTACCGGTCTGAAATCACCAGTACCTCCGAGTACGTACTTCACGTCATGGTCGAGATATGAAGCGGATTCCACCAGGTGCTCTAGTCCTTTGTGATAAACTATCCTTCCCACGTACAGCACCATCTTTTCATCTTCTCCTATACCTAGTTTCTTTTTGATATCTCCCGGCGAGTTAGAAGGATGAAATCTCTGGGAATCAACGGCATTTGGTATGACCGTTGAGTCCCTGTACCAAACCGCTCTGGACGTGGCGCCGTAGGAATGTGTAGTGGTGATTATCTTGTCGGATTTACTCACCGTGTATGTACCAAGTGTACGCTGGTAAAGCTGCACTATCAACTGCCCGAATATATGGGGTATCTCCAGATCGCAGTGGTATGTGAGTACGAATGGAACGTTCATCTTATCCGCCGCTCGGACGCCGAAGAATTCGGCCAAAGGCGGTGGTGAGTGTGCATGCACTATATCGGCCCCCTCTTCCATCAGCACTTTTTGGCAGTTTGGTAATATAGGGGTAGAAAGTTTGATCGTCAGTGGTTTAACCCTGATCACAGGCACACCTTCCACAGTCTCTCTTTCTTTAGTATCCTCCAGTTGAGTTGTTACTATGTAAACTTCATGTCCTCTCTTGATAAGATATTTTGATAGTTCTAGGACGTGTGATTCCACACCTCCGAGATGAGGGTACATGTAAGGTGAAAGTTGGGCTATCTTCATTGTATCCTGCTTTCTTTTCCTATCTCACCTGATGCTTTAGCTCCCGGTCCTATGAACGAACCCCTGCCGATGATAGTTCCCGTGTTTATCATGCTGTTTATGCCGGTCTTCACATCGTCTCCCATGATGACCCCCAGTTTCCTCAATCCGGTGTGGACCCTTTTTCCTCGATGCGTGACCATGATATTTTTACCGTCCAATCTCAGGTTCGCCACCTTTGTACCTGATCCAAAATTACAGTTACTACCGATTACGCTGTCCCCAACGTAGCTGTGATGGGGTATGTTTGTATCCTCCATAACTATACTGTTTTTCAACTCAACGGCGGCGCCTACCCTGCATCTAGCTCCTATGGATGTACATCCTCGTAGGTATGTGTTAGGTCCGATGTCCGCATTCTTTCCTATGCACACAGGCCCTACTATGTAAGTTCCCTCACGTACAACCGCACCTTCTTCCATGGAAACCCAACCTTCTATGTGAACGTTATCTTCTATGGTCCCCTCTCTTTTTTCTTCTATTTCCAAGAGGTCGACGACCCGTAGGTTGGCATCCAATAGGTCCCAGGGTCTGCTCATCTCTATCCATTCCCCTTCTTTTATATCGTAGTGATCTAAGCCTTCACGTTCCATCAGAAGTTTTAATGAGTCGGTTATCTCGTACTCTCCCCTAGTGGAACGTTGGGTATCTCTTATGGCATCGAATATACTTTCCTTGAATCCGTATATCCCTGCGTTCACAAGATCACCGGTAGGTACCTCTGGTTTTTCCACTATATTTTTCACAGAATCCCTTTCCACTTCGACGATACCGAATCCTGAAGGGTCTTCAACCTTTGCCAACCCCATGATGGAACGTGATGATCTGTCGAACTCAGCTGCAAAACCCCTCATGGCTTCTCTAGATATGATCACATCACCGTTTATGCAGATGAACGGACCGTCTGTGTAGGGTTCTATCCTACTGACAGCATCTGCGGTCCCCATTGGATCGTCCTGTCTTATGTAGGTAACCGGTAGGTCGTAGGTGTCTATACCTTTTTTTATCTTCTTAGCCTTCCATCCTACCAATATGAATAGTTCGTCGACCAAGTCTTTCAAGTTATCGATGGTGTGCTGCAGTATGGGTTTTCCAGCCACCGGCATGAGTGGTTTCGGCTTCTGTTCGGTCAACGGTGCCATCCTGGTTCCTCGGCCTGCGGCCAATATATATGCCTTCATCATATCACCTCATTTAACATCGCTTTAGTTTCTTGGTAAATACTCTCGAGCCTTTTATGGCATCTTGCCTCGGCTGTGATGCGTACCTTCGGCTCGGTGCCTGAGGCACGTACTAGACTCCAACCCTCATGGTGTTCTACCCTTAAACCGTCTATGGTGTTTATGGAATCTTCGGTGTACTTATCTTTGTAAAGCTTTTCAAGTGCTTTCATGGCTCCGGCTTTGTCGTCCACCGGGAAGGCCTCCCTACGCTTTGGATACTCTGGTAAGGAGTGTATCAAATCATCTAATTCATGCCTTCCCGCTAAGTCAACAAGTACCGCAGCGGCGTAGATGGCGTCAGGTGCGAAGCTCATCTCCGGGAATATCCACGTTCCGGAGGGTTCTCCTCCGAAGGACCCCCCTTGTTCTTTGAGCACCTCGGCAACGTAAACGTCTCCCACTCTAGTCCTGACTACCTCTTCAGCGATATCTTCTATGATCATGGATGAGTTTATCGGTACAACCACTTTTTCTGGTCTGGTCTTGGCGAACAATGCAAGAAGTAGGTCGCCTCCCAGGTAGGCCCCGCTGCTTGAAAAACCGACCATCCGGTCGCCGTCGCCGTCGTGTCCGATGCCCAGGTCTGCACCGGTTTCCAGCACCATATCTTTCAATGATCGTAGATTATCTTCCGTTGGCTCCGGTCGGTGTGCCGGGAAGGTCCCATCCGGGGTAGCGTTCAAAGAGATCACACTGCATCCCATCTTTCTTAGTAATATGGGGGTGGTACCATAGGCTGCTCCAGAAGCACAATCGACAACTACCTTCAGCGAGTGGTCGTTACCGAATCGGTTCAGGATCGCATCCATGTGTTTTTCCACCACATTGTATTCCTTACCCACTATACCGATATCCCGCCACCCTGGAAGTGGTGAGGGTGAATCTATATGCTCCTCTATCTTCAGCATCTGTTCCGTATTGAAGGCACTTCCGTCGGGGTTCCAAAGTTTAACTCCGTTGTACGGTGCCGTGTTGTGGGACGCTGTGACCATGACACCGCAGTCGTATCTTTCAGCAGCAAAGGCCAAAGACGGGGTCGGCAAGATGCCTGCGTTATATACATCTGCACCCTGGGCGGTCAAACCCGCCGTGAGTGCTGCGGTGACCATCTGACAGGAAGGTCTGGTATCCGTTCCTATCACCACTTCACCGTATTCCCTTCCCACCGCTCTACCTATCTTAAGAGCCAGTTCTGGAGTGAGCCACTTATTGACGAGTCCTCTTATCCCTGATGATCCAAAATACCTCATGGTCTACCTCTTTTGACTCCGATAAACAAGGAATAAATAAAAGCTTTATCACCCAAGTTTGACAGTAAGAGATAAAAGGTGCTCTTAGTTCAGTTTGTTTAATGCAAACCAAACTCACCTCACTAAGAGCAAGACAGATAAGACCGAACAACAATATATCTTTTCCGATTG
>PWKY01000083.1 GCA_003560595.1 Thermoplasmata archaeon
TACTGATTATTTCTATTATAACTACAAGTATGATGATACCGGAGAGCACTACTTTTCCGAAACCTTTGAAGAGCACCTGGAAAATGTCCGCAGGGCAGAAGAAAACCTGGACTAGAAGTACGCAATATTTTTAGCAGCTATTGAGTAAATTGATTTAATGATGTAAAATAAAATACAATTAATTAACATTATCTCCATAAACAGAGAAAAGCAAAGTGACTCATGGCCAGAAACAATCTTCAGGTTTGTGACCAAAATATTTACATATTTACCCTGAGTAAATTCCACATTAGCCAGGATAATCAGGTTTTAACAGAAAGTTCAAGCCGCTCTAAAAAAATGTGGGAAATCTTTAAGTTTCTCCTGTCAAACCCGGTAAGACTTTTTTCCCTGAAGATATTCTTGAAAAGATCTGGCTTGAAAATGACTATATCGCCTGGTTGGAACTGAACCCGGAAGCTTTGAACTTGACCTCTCAACAATTAAGGAGGGTTTAAAGGGGAAGGAAGCTGAAAGTGGTGCTTACTTCTGCGATGCCGAACTGTTCCGTTATTTTTGTAACCTCGAAAGAGCCAGGGTCGAGCGCAGCGGACAGCCTTGCTCGGCCGCACCAATGTTACTGATTTATTTTAAAACATAGGTAGAATTTTATGAATACTTTCTGTTATAATAGCAAAAAGCGGTTCTCTTAAGGGTGGGATATATATGTACTTGCTATATGTTGATAATGAATTTATTACTTCAGTCGATATAAATGGAATGGTTGAACAGTCAACTGATGATACAGATATAATCAACTGTTTTTCTACTGCTACTCTTCTTAGAACAGCTGAAAGACTTAAACCTGAAATAATCATAATAGATTTTGAACTGGTCAAGGACAGGCTATCCGAGCTGTTCAGTGATTTACGCGCTAAAAGCGAACAAACCTATGTAATGGCTTTAATTAACCCCGATAATTACGAAAAGCTTTATAGGGCCATTGAAGCCGGCGCTATTGATGACTATATAGTTAAGCCTATCCGCAAAGAAGAGTTTTTAGCCAGGGTGCGTATTGCAGCTAAAAAGAATAAAAGAATAGACAACAGCTCTGAATTATCTGACGATGGTGTTCTTGGAGGCGGTATGCTCCTTGATTTTGAGCGCCGTAAAAGCAAACCACAGGAAGAACAAACTGAACCAGAAGATGACTTTATAGAACCCGTTGAAGAAGAAGGCAAGATAGAAGAGAGCGATGAAGAATTAAGGGATATTGATGATCAGTTTCAAGATGATGCGGAAGAAGAATCTATAGATGAACCGTGGGATATTACCGAAGATGATAAAGATTTTATTTTAGAGGCAGATCAGTCAGGTGCTGCGCCCGTGAAACCCTCCGCGGATTTTCTCGATGATGTGACCCTGAAAGCGCCCGAGGATGATGAGTCTACCCCTATCCAGCATGCGCAAGCACCATCGGAAGAAGTTAAGCCTGAAGAATCATCTTTTGATACTGATTTCGATGATGATCTATCGTTTGATCTTGATACTGACGAAAATATTTTAACTGATGAAGATGATCAGATATTTGATCAGCTTTTCGAAGAAAAAGCCGATACACAGCCCGATGAATCAACCCCATTTGATGAACCTGAAAATACTCCGGCAGCTCCTACAGAAAGAAAGAGCTTGCGTGAAATATCAGAACTGCCTGGAGAGACAGCCGATGATTTTCTATTTGGCGAAAGCAGTGAAGCGGATGAGCAATCCGAGGAAGTTAAACTTGATGATTTAATCGAAGAAGGAACACTTGACACTTTCCAAAAAAAAGAAAAGCAAGATGATCAAGTTAAAGACAAGAAAGGAAAAGGGGGCTTTTTGAAATTCTTTTCGATCCTTGGCAATGTGCTTTTTGTTCTACTGCTCCTCATTATGGCTATCTTATCATTTTTCCTGATTCAGAGTCGGATTGCCGGCGGTGTGCCAGAAGTAGCGGGCTACCAGATGTATATTGTTTTAAGTGGTAGTATGAGCCCTGAATTTGATACTGGCAGCCTGGCCTTTGTCCAGGAGGTTGATACTGGTGAACTTGCCGTCGGAGATATAATTACTTACCGCAGCCGAGCAGATTCAGACTCGCTAACGACGCACCGTATAGTTGATATTATGAGGAATGACAGTGTACAATTTGTCACCCGTGGAGATGCTAACAATGTCAATGATCCAAATCCGGTTTTGGCTGAGAATGTAGTTGGTAGAGTAACCGGGTCCGTTCCCTATGTAGGATATGTCCTTGACTTTGTGCAGACCCGCCAGGGGTTAATCCTGCTGATATTTGTACCCGGTGTCTTGATTATTGCATATGAACTAAGTAAAATCATAAAGTACCTGACCCGGGACAATAAAGGGAAAGAAAAGAATAGAAATAAGGACAGCGGCGACACCCGATTTGTCCAAAATTAACATATAAGTAGGACCGGGTTTACACTGTGTATTAATTAAGCAAGTTATTTATAACAAAAGCCCCTTCGTTAAGTTTGAAGGGGCTTTTGTAAGCAGTATTTCAGCTTTAAAGATTAGCATTAAAGTGGCTTGAAATAATCTATATCGTTAATACCACCCTGGCGCTTAGTTTTTGGCTTAAAGTGGGCGGCGACTTTCATTCCGACATATATTTCGTTTTCCTCACATTCACCTATCCTGTGTATTAGCATTCCATCGGCAATCTGGATTGCAGCCAGCACTGAGGGCTTTTCTTTTGTTTCA
>PWKY01000021.1 GCA_003560595.1 Thermoplasmata archaeon
CGCTGGTGTGGCTGCGCTGCTCGACCACGCACGCACCTAGACCTGCGCTCGGCACGGTCGCTGCGCTCGGCACGGTCGCTGCAGAGCGTCTGAGCAGATCCCCAGCACCCCGGGGTGCCGCCGCGGCCGGTCCGCTGCTGAGACCGCGCGTCCTAGGGCTGTCGGGGTCTGTCCGGGTCCGGTCCCTGCGCGCTCTGGTCGCTGTCAGGGGGTCTGGTGCGTCCTGTGGTCGTATCTGGCTGCGGAAACGCACAGGGGTGCGCGCACGGGGGTGTGCGCTGGGGGTCTGGGTTGTCCGTTTCCAGCGACCCCCAGCGCTACGGTCCGACGCAGGTCAGAACCACATGCGTGTGGTTCGCGGCCGCTGACAACCTGAGCGCATGAGACGACCCCCGCGGGAACGGGGGTCGGTCTCGATCCTGATCGGCATCTGTCCATGCCAACCAGCTCTACGAGCACCCCGACGATAACGCAGCCGGCCGGCTCGGTCACGCTTCCTGACCAGACCGTCCGTCTGGCGCTGGCTCGCACCGTCGCTGCAGACCCCACCGACCGGGTCCTGGTGATCGACCAGGACAACCACGGCGAACGCTGGGTGGATCTGCCAGACGCGGTCTCAGACGGCTGTGCGTTCGCGCTGCAGGTCAGCGGTCGGCTGCTCGCTGTCGACGCAGACGACCCTGGCCAGACCTATCTGCAGCTGCTCGACCTGCTCAGCGGTCTGTATGTGCCGCACGTCGAGCTCGCGTCTGGTGGTGGCTCACACCGTCGTCACCTGTGGGTGGTCCTGGGGGACCTACCTGCAGACCTGCGCGACCGTCTGATCGGCGCGGTGCGTGCGCTCGGTCTCGACGTGCGTGCAGGTGGCTCGCTGATCCGTCCACCCCTGACACCCCACAGGACAGGGACAACCATGTCGACGCTGCTGGCACCGCTCACACCCACCCAGGCGGTCGCTGTGCTGGCTGGTCCTGGTGTCGGTCCTGATCGTGCACGGCTGCTGGTCGACGCGCTCACAGACGACCCCACGCACCAGCAGGTCCCTGCTCGACCCCACACACCCCCCCACCAGACACCGCTGCCAGATCGCACCCGCTACCTGCTCGACCACCGCGACATGGTCTACAGCAGCCGGTCTGAGCAGCTGCGCGCGGTCCTGGTGTCCCTGGCGAACCGCGGGTGGACCCAGAGCGCTGTGGTGGACCTGGTGCTCGCACACCCGGTGGGGGAACGCGCACACAGCAAGCGTGATCCGCGCGGCTGGGTCTCAGACCAGTATGAGAGCGCACGGTCCTGGGTGGCTGCACACCCCCCGGTGGGGGATCTGACCGACACCCGGGTCGAGCTCGCACGGTGCCGCACAGCAGCTGCAGCGTGGGTGTGGCAGCGCGGTCTCGGATCTGCACCAGCGACCCTGGCACGGGTGCTCGGTGCGGTGCTCGACATAGCCAGCGACGCAGGTGTGCTGACGGTGTCGGTCTCGGTGCGTCAGCTGGCTGAGCGTGCAGGTGTGGGTCGGTCTGCTGCTGAGCGTGCGCTGCATGTCCTGGTCGGTCAGCGGGTGCTGCGTCAGCGACGGCGGGGGAGCGGCACAGACGCAGCTACCTACCAGATCGACACCCACCACCAGGTGCTGTCCCTGGGGGGTGATCGTCAGCGGGACACTAAGCCAGACACCCCCCCTACGGTCTCTAGTGTCCCGCTGCCACACACCCCCCCCACAGACCCACGCAGCTGGCACCCAGACCACGACGGGTGGCGACATGGTGGTCTCGGTGGGTCTGCGCTGCGTCTCGCACAGCACCTAGACCCTGACCAGCCGCGCTCAGCCGCGCAGATCGCTGCACAGGTGGGTCTGTCTCGGTCCTGGGTGCTGGTCCTGCTGCGCAGGTTGCGGTCTGTAGACCTGATCGCGCACACCCCAGACGGCTGGGTCGCAGCACCCCCAGAGATCCGTACAGCCGCTCTAGAGCGTGCTGCAGAGCGTTATGGCACCGCTGGTACGGGACAGCGACACCGGGAGCGTCACGCTGCAGAGCGTGCAGCGTGGTCTCGGTGGCTGCAGCTGCTCCTGGCGCGCAGATACGCGGTCGAGCAGATCGACGACGGGGTGATCTGGCTGATCTGTCGCGACACCGGGGAGCTCCTGGGGTCTCGACCAGCACCCGCACCACCCCCGACACCACCCCCCGACCAGGTCGCTGCGTGACCGGGGCACCGTCCCTGCGTCACCACCGTCCCAGAGCGCGTCAGCGCGACCAGGGACGGCTGGGGACAGCACCGACCCCGCCACCGTCCCTGACCCGTTAGGAGAGACACCATGCCGACCACCGACACCATGATCGCTGTACGGATCTCTGCAGGTCTGCTCGACGAGATCGACACCGAGGCGCGCCGTCTCGGTCTGTCTCGGTCTGCGCTGGTCCGCGCTCGGCTGCAGCACCCCGACCCGCTCGACGGCGCGGTGGTCCGTGACGCAGCAGAGCAGCTGCGCGGTCTGCTCGACCAGATCGACAGCGGACACCTGACAGCGACCCCGCTCGCTGCACCCCACCTGCGCGGCGCGACCGTCGCGCTCACAGCAGCTGCACACCACCAGGAGATCCCATGAGCACCACCGACACCGACCGTCCGAAGATCCAGATCGGACCCGGGGGGATCTATTTCTACACCGACCCCCGCACCGGACAGACCCACAGCAGTC
>PWKY01000033.1 GCA_003560595.1 Thermoplasmata archaeon
GAGGGGATATATGTTCCGCTCTATATATGCTTTGCGTTTATATTATTTGCATGACGATACAAAGGTGCAAGATATACCCTCAGTGTTTTCTCGATCCATCGATGGTTGAGAGAGAAAAAAATCGATGTATTTTGTACTAACACTCTACTAACACTTTAAAGAGTGATCATCTTCAACAGGTGAGCTCAGTGTGAATTGTAGTAAATAGTTTAGTGATATCTCATGGATGAAGCATCCTCGCATACAGCAGAGCCATGGGGTTCTCTACCTCTGAACAGTATAGATATGTTGTATTCCCTCTCTTCCCCCAAGCTGTTAGCCGAGTGAGGGGAGAAGTCGATCCTGCTGCACCTGACAAGCTCTTTGAATGGATAATTAGATATATACATTCTGAGATGAGACGGTAACAAAGGTGTATGAAACATGGAAGATGTTGAAGAACTTAGGGAAGTCATGGAGACGATGAAACAAACGGTTCCTTCGTTGATATCGGGGATCGTTAAAGCGGTATATGATGCCGAGAACACCGAAAAGCTAGCCGAGAGTACCGCTAACTTTTATAAAGAACTGATTAAAGCGGGCGTGGATAAAGAACAGGCATTCAAGCTCACACGGGAGTTCATGAAAGGAAGAAATGTAAGTAGTCTTGTACAGGATATCATCAGATAAGGGTGATGATCCTGTGAAATACAATAAGATCGATGGGACGGAAGTATCAGCGGTAGGCTTCGGCTGCTATGGACTGAGCGGAGCCTACGGATCTGTTGATGAACTAGAGTACGAGAAGGTGATCAAAAGAGCGTTTGAATTAGGTGTGACGCTCTTCGATACCGCAGATACCTATGGTGAAAAAGCCGAGCAGATACTGGGCAGAACGTTGAATCATGTGCGTGACGACGTGTTCATCTCAACTAAAGTGGGGATAACCCAAGGAAACAAGCCTGATCTTTCATACGATTCGGTGATCGATGCATGTAAAAACAGTCTGGATAGACTGCAAACCGATTACCTTGACATGTACCTGGTTCACTTCGACGACCCGGATACCCCAGTAGAAGAGACGGTCGAGGCCATGGAGCATCTCTTGGAACGGGGTATGATATATAGGTACGGAGTCAGTCACCTCCCCTACAGCCGGGTTGAAGAGTATATTGAGATCGGTGACCCATCCGCACTGATGTTCGAGTATAGCGCCGTCGCCATGGACGCCGAGAAAAGTTTGTTCCCATTATGTAAAAATAATGATCTAGGTGCCCTTGCCTTCAGCGTTACCGGCAGAGGAATACTCACCGGTAAGATAACCAAGGATATGGAATTCGAAAAAGGTGATATCAGGAGGAACGACCCTCTCTTCAAACATGCACGTTTTTCTTCGGCTATGAGACGGAAAAACAAATTAGAAGAGATGGGAAAGCCTTATGGAAAAACACCCGCCCAGATGGCCATCGCCTGGGTACTATCTCATCCTGAGATAAGCTGCGCCTTGACCGGCCCATCTTCCCTAAAGCATTTAGAAGAGAACGTGGATGCGGCGGATTTCAAGATACCTCCCGAGGATCTGCAAGAATTGGACCTCTTTTTTGAAAACGAGAACATACGTTTGATAAAAGATGAAAGAGAATTGATCAGGTCTTTACTTGAAAGACCACTGGATAAGGATACCGGATTCGGCGATATGATATATGTCATCGAAACCGCCATACTCCAGGATATGGCAGACGAATCGGACCTTATGCCACTATTCATGGAGTTGTGGTCTATGAAGGATGAGCCCGACCGTTACATCATAGAAGACGTCCAAAGGGTGTTGAAGGATAAATTGTTTTAGGCTCCTTCACCCCAAGCCAACCATATCAATTCTATCATCTCGTCCTCTGAAGGGCTGAGTTTATGTACCGTGTTTGGAGGTACGTAGACCGCATCGCCGGAAGAGACTCTTAACTCTTTTTCATCTATTTCGGCTACCCCCTTTCCACCGATCACTATGAAGCTCTGGTGCATAGGATCTTTGGCCCCATCTTCGTTCAATACCTCTCCCGGTTTTACACAGTAATAGGAAGAGCGGAGGCCGGGGTGGTAGAAAAGAGCGGCTGCATTACCACCGTGAATCTTTCTTGTATGATCAGGTCCAAATTTGATGCGTGTCGGGTACTCCGGGCTGAAAAAGTGGGTCATGAAAAAGTATCCCATCTGCATCGCTTCTAATGGAGGTTTATCCTTTGGCAGGGTGAAGTTTATCGGTGCGGATTCCTGTATATGAGCCCTACCTGCGGCGGTTAACCCGCTCCATTCTGCTTCATATGTTTTACGCAGGGTATCACTGCTCATAGATAGAGTCCATTCCGCATCCTCCATCTCTCCTGCGCCGTATTTTAGTTCGCCGTCCTTGGCTACTACGTGCCACACAAATTCATCCACCTTGAGGTTTACACTGATCTCGTAATCCTCTGGTAACTTTTTCTCAAATGCCTTTGACATCTCTAAGAGCATCCCTTCTATGTTTTCTTTGAACATGGTTTACACTAATGTAACTAACACAAATTAAACTATTTGTTCTAGATCCTCCAAAGAACGGATCTTTTCCTTCATCTTAGTATGCTTTTCAAGGGCTTTTTCCACAAAGCACCTAAGTCTTTTTTTGACATCGTCATTTTCAGCCAACCGTCCGGATATAGAACTTTGTGAGTAATTATGGCTTTGTAGTAGGATCAAATCTTCATGATCTTTTAAGTCTGCCGAGATCAATTCTACCGATTCCTTACCTCCGGCCTCTTCATTTCCTATGATTATGAAGTACTTGCTAACCCTTTCGTATCGATCATAAAACTCCGGGTCGTAAAATACACTCTGCGAACGTTCTCTTAATGTGAAGTAGTTAGAACAAGGTGCACCACTGTATACAGGTATGTCCATGAAGATCATATCGTGGTCAACTATCTCCCGGTATATCTCTTCAACATCATCATCTACAGGGCACTTATCTTCAGGATCGAAACATTGGTAATCACAGCCAAAGCAGGATCGGATATCGTGATCTAAGATATCGATCAAATTGACTTCGACTCCCTCTTCCTCAAGGATGTCTCCAACGATTTTTAAAGTACCTAAACAGTTACCGGACCCATTTCTACCACTGAAAGATATCAATAACGCCTTCATGATCGCCACACCTTAGTGAAATTATTACAACGCATGTACATACCATCAACCATATATTCAATAAGTTTTTTCCCAATTAGAACCTATTGGGACTTAGCATCGACTATGGTATTTAAAAAAGCATAAATACCCAGGTAGCGATCGTATAGGAACTAACGGGGAACATACATATGAAAGATACTGAAAAAGGACTCAAGTCACTGACCATGGCATTCACCTTGGGCACCGTAAGTATGCTTGGTTTATTTTTCCTGGGTTTTGAACATCACATGAAAGAAGACTTGATAGAGGTCAGTAGTTTAGTTACAAGTTTTGCTGGATTGGGCATCATACTGATATTTTTCTTCATCTTATACCTAACCTTGGGATCTAACAAATTAAGAAAGGATGCAGATGATCACGGTATAGAACATGTAGATAACATCGATAAATCAAGTTGGTTCATGAGCGGAGGTATCATCTCCCTCTTAGTTTTCATAGTGATGCTTTTTCTATTCGCTTCTAAACCAGCTCTTGGAACAACACCTAGTCCTGATTTAGTACGTGAAACGAGAAATATACTTTTAATCCTGCAGATATCTTCCATGATGTCCACTGTCTTGATATCTCTTACAGCAGTATTTCTTGTGATCCAGATAACGTCAGAGAAGATCAAAAGGTTCCTATGGGTATCCGCAGGAGCTAATATCGTATCATCGTTTGTCGGTTTCTTCATATTTCTATATCTCTTTTTAGAAGACGAGTTAGTGGTGACCGCCCCTAGGTTGGAAACGTCACATTACCTAACACAGGGTCTTTCTTTTGTCGGTTATTCGATGTTTGCAGTACTTTTATTGAAAATATACCTTGATCATCGAAGGATGAATCGTGAAAAAGATGAGAAGGACCTTGAAGAGATCGAAATCTTTGAAGAGGTATTTGAAGACGAAAATTAGTTGTGATGGAATCATCATACCCTAAGCTTTCACGTGAACTATTGAAAATACTTGCTTAGTTACCGAGTCGGGCACCGCTGTGATCTAAAAACGCTGTTAACCGATGGAAAAACATATATATGTGAGAGCTTCTTCTACCGTTTGAAGAGATTTTAGGGGGTTTGTAAACATCTTGATTCCCGATGAATACCTACTAAAATCGTATATAATCCAAATGGGACAGAGTGTGAAACCATGGAAACAGAAGGAAAAAAAGGAACTACGACCATAGGATTGGTTTGTGATGGTGGAGTCGTTTTAGCCACCGAGAAGAGAGCAACGATGGGGAACTTTATAGCCCACAAAGATACGCAGAAGTTGTTCCAAGTAGGAAACAACCTGGGCATGACGATCGCCGGGTTAGTGGCAGATGGACAGATGTTGGCACGCTACATGAGTGCTGAGATCGAGCTTTACCAGTTGAAAAGAGATAAGGATATGACTGTAAAAGCTGCAGCAACGCTTCTTTCCAACATACTCGCAGGACGTAGGATGATGCCCTATTTCGTAGGACTTATCCTAGGTGGTGTGGATTCTAAGGGGGGATGTGTTTACTCTATGGATATGGCTGGTGGCGCTATAGACGACGATTATGTATCTGTCGGTTCAGGATCTCCCTTCGTTTACGGAGTTCTCGAAGATCATTACAAAAAGGGTATGAAACTTGAAGAAGGTATAGATCTAGCCGTTCTCGGCCTGATGGTATCCAGTAGTAGAGATTCAGCGTCAGGAGATGGGATAAGGGTGGCTACGATAACCGAAGACGGTTTTCAAGAACTCGATGAAAAAAATATCGAGAAGCGGATGTCTAAGATCAAAAAGGAAAAAGGTCTAAGATATCCGTGATTAAAACCCCTTATTTATAATTAAGTTAAAAAGTGAATTCTATGAGTGTTGAAGACGTTTTAAATGATGCTAGGAAGGCGGTAAACGAGGTTATTTCTACCTCAGTTCAGATAACGGAGATCGAGTTCGAAGGTTCAACTATAGTTATTTACACAAAGGACCTGGAAGAGTTCACCAAGGATAATGAAGTGGTAAGAAAACTCGCTGAACGATTAAAGAGAAGAATTTCCATCCGACCGGATCCTTCGCTTTTAGACTCCAAAGGGGAGGCTGAAGAAAAAATTATGGAGATCATCCCAACGGAAGCGGAGGTCACCGATCTGTACTTCAAAGAGGATACCGGTGAAGTGACCATCGAAGCTAAAGCTCCTGGGATAGCAATCGGTAAAAAAGGAACAATACTTAACGAGATAAAAAGAGAAACCGGTTGGTCGCCTGAAGTTGTTAGAACTCCACCGATACCTTCGAAAACCGTTAAAGACATACGCAGTTATCTGAGGTCGGTCAGGGGAGATCGAAAGGAATTCCTTAAAAGACTAGGGAGAAAGATCAACAGGGACAAAAGGACCGGTGAAACCTTCGCAAGGATAACCGCTTTAGGAGGATATCGAGAAGTAGGTCGTTCCTGTCATCTGCTGCATACACGGGACAGTAAAATATTGATAGATTGTGGTGCCGACGTTTCTTCCGACGATAGCGGAACACCTTACCTCATCGCTCCGGAATTGATGCCTTTGGACAGCATAGATGCGATAGTATTAACACATGCTCATCTAGATCACAGTGGTATAATACCCGCTCTTTTCAAATACGGGTACGACGGCCCTGTTTATTGCACCGCACCGACCAGAGATATGGCGGCGCTTCTACAACTCGATTACATCAAAGTAGCAGTCAGTGACGCCAGGGACGCACCTTTCAAATCCAGTCATATCCGAGAAGCTGTAAAGCACACCATCACATTGGAATATGGTGAGACCACGGACATAGCTCCGGATATAAGGCTAACCATGCACAACGCAGGACACATAATCGGTTCAGCCGTGGCACACATGCATATTGGCGAAGGGGATTACAACGTCGTTTTTACCGGTGATCTAAAGTACGATAAAACGTGGCTCTTCAACCAAGCGGTGAACAAGTTCCCTAGGGCAGAAACCGTGGTCATGGAATCGACTTATGGAGGATACCACGACCTGCAGCCTAGTAGGTTGGATGCTGCTGAACAGTTGAAAGATATATTGATCCAACATATTGAAAGGGCTGAAGGAAAGGTACTGATACCCGTATTTGCAGTCGGTAGATCTCAAGAAGTGATGCTTGTTATAGAAGAAGCCATGCGGAAGGGAGATGTACCAGAGGCACCGGTCTATCTTGACGGTATGATCTGGGAGGCAACCGCCATACACACAGCTTATCCTGAGTTTTTAAACAACAAACTAAAGAAGAAGATTTTTCAGGACGACGAAAACCCATTCATGTCCTCGATATTTAAGCAGGTTGACAGCATAGATATGCGAAAGCAGATCTGCGATAGTTCGGAACCATCAGTAGTTCTAGCTACCGCAGGTATGATGAACGGTGGACCTATTCTAGAGTACTTCAAATCGTGGGGAGATGATCCTGAATCAGGGATAGTGTTCGTTGGATACCAAGCAAGCGGTACCATCGGAGACCGCATACAGAAAGGTTACGACCACGTAACATTGACTGAAAACGGTAATCCCATAGATATCCGTGTAAAGCTAAGGGTACATACCTGTGAAGGTTTCTCCGGACACAGCGATAGGATACAGCTGCTTCACTATATCAGCGGTATGAGACCTTCTCCGGAAAGAGTCATAGTTTCCCACGGTGAAGAAGGTAAATGTACCAACTTGGCCAGCACTATATACAAAAAATATGGTATGGAAACTAGAACCCCTAAGAACCTTGAAACTGTAAGGTTATATTAAAAAAGATTAAAGGGTTTGTTCGAAGTCGTCCACGCTGTGTTCGAAGTCTTCTCTTTTTTCGATCTTACCTCGATTGAGCTGTACTTCACGTGCCAGCAACCAGAACACCAGCGCCAATGCCTTTCTACCTTTGTTGTTCGTAGGTAGAGCTATATCGACGTTCTCCAAAGTGTTGTTAGTATCTACCAACCCGATTATCGGTATCCCGATATTGACAGCTTCTCTAAGAGCCTGTCTATCTGCGGTGGGATCTACTGTGATGATCACTTCAGGCTCGATAAAGCCAGAAATGGAGGGGTTCGTTAATATACCAGGCACAAAACGTCCGGCTATGCACATGGTACCAACGATATCTGAAAATTTTTCTATCGGTTTCTTACCATACTGCCTAGCGGATAC
Source organism: Thermoplasmata archaeon (assembly GCA_003560595.1). Lineage (GTDB taxonomy): Archaea > Thermoplasmatota > Thermoplasmata > Halarchaeoplasmatales > Halarchaeoplasmataceae > Halarchaeoplasma. The sequence goes on from PWKY01000033.1 coordinate 7,334, forward strand.
CAATAAAATCCGTTCTGGAGGGAATCTTGCGAGGAATTTACCTATAGTGATTATACGATCATTGCTTTTTGTAACGTCCAGTACGTAGAGTCCATCATTCCTCACCTTAAAGATGAACGGTTTCATAGAAGCACTTTTCTGTTGAGTACCTATATGAACTCCAGATGTTAAGTATGTATCTTCGGGAACCAGCATATTTTCCTTAGTTTCTTCCATCGTTATTCCTCTCTGATAACTGATATAGGTATCACACCTAAGTCGTATTCACTCATGGCTATGTCCACCGGGTCCATGAACTTTTTTGATAGTTCTATCAAAGGTGGAGCTCCCATGGATATCTGTAGCGAACGGGCACCGATGACCCTAGCCTTTTCGAATCGGGTGTGTTTCCTAGTCATGTTCTCTAATCTCTCCCACCAAACAGCACTCCTTTTATAAATCTTTTGCACAACCCGGCTTCCAAAAGTCTTAAACCGTTGGTATGATATAAAATTGATCATGCTAGCGGAATTCACGATAGTTCCTTTAGATAAAGGTGAAAGTCTAAGCGAGTACGTGTCTAAAGTGCTCGACTTGGTGGATGAAAGTGGTTTGGAATACCGGCTTACCCCCATGGGTACGGTTGTAGAAGGTGATTGGGATGATGTTATCGGCCTCATTAAAAAATGCCATATGCACATGAGGAAGCATTCTGATCGAGTATCCACCAGTATCAAGATAGACGACAGGAAGGGAGCAGTGGGCAGGTTGGACGGAAAGATAAAGTCTGTGGAATCCAAGCTTGGTAAGACTTTAAAGAAATAGTTTAAAAATCCATCAAAGATACCTGTTCCGAAGGATCTTCAGCCTTAGAGGAAAGTTTATCACCGATACCAGGAAGCTCACGCAGCTGTTCGGGTGAGGCGGTTCGTACGTCCTCGGGTGTTTTAAAGCCAGACTCAAACAGCGTCCGGGCTCTCACCCTACCGACCAGCTCTAATTTCATCAAAGGCAGAAGTTCTTCCTTTATACCGTTTTTTATCCTAAAGGTGAGTAACTTTAGAGTCTGTGTTTTGTTTGGATTGTACATGGATGCTATGCGAGTGGATGAATGCAGAAGCCATTCCGCAGTTTCCACTCTGTTCCTGATGTCACCGGGTCCGATATCGTATCGTTTGGATATCTCATCCTCGGGGACCTCTTCCATCCAATCCTTCAGCATAAGAGCGGTTTTGAGAGCGGAGTAGTAATGTTCCATCTCACCTTGATCATGGGGGAGATCAAAGAAAAGGTCGGCACGGATCTCGGAGAACAAATTTTCTAGCTCCATCATATCCTTCTTTTTGATATACAGTTGATAGATATCGGGGGTTAGGCATATCGCATGTAAAAAGGAAAGTAGGATACCTCTACGGCCGCTGGCTACCGCTTCTTTTATCGTTATAGCGGATAATGGGTCTATGTACAGGGATGAAACGAGCTTACCGAATTCGGTGGGAGATATATTGTCATCTTCGTACTCGATCATCTCATGTTCGGTCAAAGTTTCGAATAGTTGTTCGATCAAGCCCTCTATGGTCCAAAGGTCGCTGTAGTGGGCGTGAAATGTTCCTTCCATAAAGTCCATGACATCATCTTTGGTGGTACAGTGAGATGTAGCTATGAGGGCCAGTAGATGCTTACGTAATGAAGTTTCAACAGCCATCCTTGAATGTATAACTTCACTATCTCCGTATAGATAGTTATCTCGCATAGAACGAACGGCTTTTTGACTTTTAGCTACCAAGATAGCTTCGCCCTTATCGTCGTATCCAGGTCTGCCGGCGCGACCGCACATCTGTTTTATCTCCATCACAGGTATGGGGTTGTAGAATCCATGAAGCGGATCGTAGCGTCTGCAGTCACGTATGATCACCCTTCGAGCAGGAAGGTTGACTCCTGCGGCTAGAGTAGGAGTAGCTGCGATGAGTTTGATTTTTCTGTCCTTGAAACCTCTCTCCACCATCTTTCTCTGAGAATTACTTAGACCAGCATTGTGAAATGCGGCACCGTTTTCGACCTGATCCGCGAGTTTTTTACCTAATGACGTTGTGCTTTGAAGCCTGATACGCTCGGCGATATCCCGTAACTGCCCCCTTTCTTCTTCAGTCAAATATTGTTTAACCACTTTAGACATATCCCTAGCTACGGATTCCGTCGAACGTCTAGTAGAAACAAAAACCAGGCATTGTGCACCATCGGATAAGGTAGGACGGCATAGTTCCTGCACCGGGTCACCTTCTCTAACTTCATCAGTGCTGCCGTCGGCGTAAGTCACCGTACCGTCGTGATAGATACCCTCCTGCAGTTCAACCGGCCGCCATTCACTTTTATGATGTTCCGCGTCGAGCCATTCTGCCAGGGCATCGGAATTGCGTATGGTAGCTGAGAGTGCTATTATCTGGGCTTCCGGATTCACCTGCTTCAGCTTAGAAAGGGTTACTTCCAAAGTCGCACCTCTATCCCTATCGTTAATAAGATGAACCTCGTCGGCGACGACCAGGTTGATATCCTTCAACCAGTTCACGTTGTGCCTTAAAAGTGAATCCGCCTTCTCCGAAGTAGCGACTATAACGTCGTGCCGTTCCAATCTTGGGTCTGGTTCGTCGTAGTCACCCATGGAAACAGCGACTTTTAGGCCTAATTTCTCGAACTGTTTTAGATCTTCCACCTTCTCAGAGGCGAGTGAGCGTAGCGGCACTATATACAGAGCCTTACCACCCTCCTCGATAACCCGTTTTATTATCGCTATATACGCTAGTAAAGATTTACCGCTAGCCGTTGGAAATGCGAGTACTGAACTTTTACCTTTGATAACGTCTTCGACGCTCTCCTCTTGAGGAGGATAAAGCTCTTTGATCCCCCAGGATTTGAATATCTTTTTTCCTTGCTCGATCATCTCAATATCATCTACTCGCAGGGCCCACACCTCTCAGCTTTTGAAATATGATCTAAACATGGCCAGCATCTATCGTGCCTGAATTCACTCATGTGCCTTCCTTTAGCGATGACGTTAAATATACTTTTCCGTGAGACCCCTCCCCGAAACTAGATCGCTTCCACCCAAAAGATAAATAGCAACTTATAGATTATTCACCGATGAGCTACAAGAACCAGCACAGGTTGAAGAAAAAAAAGGTAGAATTATTTCATAAAGAGATGTTGGACAAACTTGGCGTAAGTTTGTTCGATGAAGAGGGAGAAGTAGATATCGCCGATTCCTCTGCAGGTAAAGTTTTATTGATGGGAGGTAAACCGGTAGCGGCCTTCTTCGACAACGAATTATTCCCCACGATCCAAGGCCTATTGAGTATCCAGCCCTCTAAAGCATATGTAACGGTGGATATGGGAGCGGTAAGGTTCGTATACAATGGAGCGGACATAATGGCCCCGGGTATAGTGGATGCAGATATTGCCATAGAAGAAGGTGATCTAGTGTGGATACGGGATGAAGATCACGGTAAGCCCTTAGCGGTGGGTAGAGCTATGACCGACGGTAAAACCATGGTTGAATCGTCCAGCGGAAAGGTGGTTAAAACTCTGCACCACTTGGGCGACGATCAGTACCGCTAGAGCTGTTCTTTTAAACGATCTATAACTTTTACGGGTCCGGGGTCTTTACCGTTCAAAGCCGCTAGGTATAAGCTAACGTAATCACCTAGATATACAAGATACATTATACGAGCGAGCTGTGTTTCTCCTTCTGCCGATACTTCGATGATATCTTTGCACTTAGAGAATGCCAGTTCTTTGGTTATCTCTATACGTTTGGTGATACGTTCGTTTTCTTTGGCCTCTCTGAGTAATATGGGTATGAATTCAGAAGACCTACTGTCTCCGGCCCAACCGACTATCTCGTTATGGTTCATCTCCGGGATAGCGCCATACCAAGCAAGGATCCCTGCATTTTCGTTGAACTGGGTGTGCCATCTATTTGCCACAGCGTTGTAAATTGAGTGGCCGTAGATCACCGGTATCTTACCGTGTATCCTTTGGGCGATGCGCTTGGCTTCGTTTTCCGCCGTAGGGATGGACTTTTTTATCTTATCTCTTAAGTTGCGGAGCTCGGAAAGGGTATCGATTATAGCTACGTCGGGGTCGTAAACCAATATCTCGGAAAGGAACTCCAACACGGGAACCAGCATGAATGCTATGGCGGCTCTAGGATGGTAGCCCGACGGGGCTTTAATGAATACGACTCCCTTACGACCGCACATCTGCTCAAGTTTACCGTTCGAACTGATAGCCACTACCTTGGCTCCTTTACTGATGCCCATCTCCGCGGCGTTCAAGGTTTCTTCGGTATTACCGGAATATGATACAACAAAAAGCAGGGTTTTCTTTGACACGAAATGTGGAAGTTCGTAATCCTTAACAACGTAGATGGGGATGCTGATACGGTTAGCCAGAAAGCACTTCAATATGTCACCGATGATCCCGGAACCTCCCATACCGGCTACCACTATTTCATCGGGCTTGAAAGGGAGAAGATTTAGTTTGAGCTCCTCCACCACGCCCTCGATCTGTTCTGGAAAATCCTCAAGGGTGTCAAGCAGGCCCTGGCCGTCTATTTCTGCGAGTTTCTCAAGGTCATCTAGCATGATTTATCACGACTACCCTTATACATCCAGGTGATATATAGATTGTCCTCATACTTGACATGTTCAAAACCAAAAGCCTATTATAAACCGTGTAGATTTTCATACCATGCATGATACGGTAGAAGAGGCGATCAGCAAGTTAGAGAGCGGCGGATTCGTGATGATATACGATTCGGACGGGAGAGAGGAAGAAGTAGATCTGGTTACACCCTCTTGTAGCATCAGCCCCCGTAAAGTAAGGAGGCTCAGGCAGGACGCCGGTGGGTTGATATGCGTTACGATACCTCCTAAAACGTGGGAGAAACTCGGGCTGCCGTACCTTCATGAGTTATTTGTTGAATCTTCGGATAAATATAAAATACTCAGCCACATGAAAGCCGACGACATACCTTACGACGAAAAATCCACCTTCTCGCTTTCTGTCAATCATAGGGATACCTTCACCGGTATAACCGACCTTGACCGTTCGCTTACCATCAAAAGACTTACCGGTATAGGGGAAGAGATAAAAGACATGGATCCGGGACAAGCCTCTTCCGCCTTCGGAAAGGAGTTCCGTACACCCGGCCATGTATTCTTACTCAACGCCAGTAGAGGCTTGTTAGATGATAGGATGGGGCATACCGAACTTGCTACTTTTGCTCTTATGCTGACTTCTTTGTATCCAAGCATGACCATATGTGAGATGCTATCCGACGGAGGGGGTAGTATGACGGAAGAAGAGGCACTTAGATACGGAGAAAAGAACGATATACCTCTTATAGAAGGTAAGGAGCTCCTTGCGGTTTGGGAGGAAAAGAATGGGTGAAAAAAGGGTGATGGCTGCCGGGGTTTTCGATTTATTACATCTGGGACACATACATTATCTTGAAGAAGCAAAAAAGCTGGCTGATGAGCTAGTGGTGGTCGTCGCCTGCGACGAAACGGTCAGAAAACGAAAGCACGAGCCTCTGATGAAAGAGGACGTGAGGGCTGAGATGGTATCTTTTTTGAAGCCGGTGGACGAGGTGTTCGTTGGCTACCAGGACGATAAGTACCGTACGGTGGAGGAGATCAAACCGGATATCATAGCACTTGGATACGATCAGCGCCATGAGGAGAACAGTATCAGGGAGGAACTGAAAAAGAGGGGGATCGGAGCCGAGGTAACCAGGATGGAACATTACAATCACGATCTAGACGGTACCAGAAAGATAATACGTAAGATAATCGATTGGTACAGTATGAAAAAGGAACTAGAGAAGGTGGAAGGAACATGAAGACGATAGGGATAGCAGACACCACCTTTGCTAGATACGACATGTACGGCAGTGTGGTGGAAGAATTGAACTCCATCGGTACGGGTTTCAAGGTGAAGAGATATACTGTTCCGGGGATCAAAGACCTGGCCATTGCAGCCCAAAAACTGATCGAAGACGGCTGCGACCTGGTGCTTGCACTGGGTATGCCCGGACCTGAGCCCATCGACAAACAATGTGCGGACCAGGCGTCCCGTTCTCTTCTACAGGTGGAGATCAAACACAGCGTACATATTCTCGAAGTCTTCGTTCACGAGGACGAGGCCGATAACGATAAGGAGTTGGGCAAGATGGCGGATAACAGGGCTAGAGAACACGCTGTTAACGCTTACGACCTGCTCTTCAGGCCGGATAGACTTCAACGCTTGGCCGGTACCGGTCAGCGAGAAGGACATCCCGATGCAGAACCGATTAGATAAAAAGAAGGTGTATATAAATGAATATAGGAATAGTAGTGTCGGAATTTAACTACGACATAACGCAGATGATGCTGGAAAGGGCGAAAGAACACGCCAAATTCCTTGGAGCCGAGGTGAAAGAGATAGCCCATGTTCCCGGTGTTTTCGACATGCCTCTGGTCATCAAAAAGTTACTTGAAAAAGAAGAGATCGACGGCGTGGTGACCCTGGGGGCGGTTATCAAGGGAGAAACGGATCACGATGAAACCGTCATATCCCATGCCGCACGTAAGATAGCGGACCTGGCACTGGAGTATGGAAAACCTGTTAGCCTAGGTATCACCGGACCGGGGATGACCAGGATGCAGGCTCAGCAGCGTATCGAAAGAGCTAAGACCGCGGTGGAAAGCGTTGTTAAAATATACGAGAGTACCAAATAGGTAAAAATAAGTAATCCCGCCGCGATACCCCTTTCGATGCCCTACTCGATCCCCGATGATGAGGAAATACTGGACGCTCTACGGTCGGTAATGAGAAGGATGAAGGGCATCAGTTCTCTTAGTAAACTTCGTTCTTTAGTTGTGAAGGAGTTGAAGATACAGGACCCGGATCACACGGTAAGTCATGAAAGGCTGAGAAGATCGGCGGTGAGAGCTCCTTTTTTGAAGACCCGGATCACTGCAAGAAGAAATGATTCGCTGAAAAGTTTGAAAGGGAAGTGTCCTGTTTGCAGCGGTAAGCTCAAGACCACCAAGAACGAAACCATATTTGGAGGCAGGGTAACACTGGGATATCGGTGCACAGAATGTCCCTACTGGACCACTTTGAAAAGGCGGGTACCCACAAGGTATCACTTTGAATACGTTAAGGAGAAGTAAAGATGAACATATGTTACGAAAGAGGTATAATGCTTGTAGAAAACGGAAAGAAACTGCTGCTAGACCCATCCCACCAGAGCGAGATCGGTATAGTTACACATGGACATCTAGACCACCTGGTTAAGGATGCCTACATGACGCCCCACACGCTAGATATACTGGGTGTCAGATTGGGAGAACGAAGGGGGAAGCCGGTCCCTTACGGTGAAGCGGTGAATGTAGGAGGGTTCGAAGGGGTAAAATTAATTCCGGCGGGCCACGTCTTCGGCTCTGCCATGGTGAGGGTTAACGGAGTTCTTTATACGGGGGATTTTAATACGATGGGGGGTAAAACATGCGGTAGGGCGGAACCGCAGGATTGCGAAACTTTGATACTCGAGACCACCTACGGTAAAAGAGAGTACAGATTACCGTCCAAGGATATGGTTGAAAAGGATATACGTACGTGGACCGAGATGCAGATGGAAGAAGGACCGGTGGTGTTCGGTGCCTACGAATTCGGTAAGGCTCAAGAGATTATCGCCATTTTGAATTCCATGGGACAAACACCCTATGTGCCTGAGAAGATAGCTAATATTTGTCAAATTTACACGGATCATGGTGTAGATCTCCGATATAGGACCGGTGAGCCAGAAGGGGACTTTACTGCAGTGGTTACGCCTGCGGCGTTGAAAAAACCGGCTTCAGGTTTAGCCGCTGAAGCACGTGATGAAAACGGTTACCTGGCATATCTTTCAGGCTGGTGCGCCTTTTATCCGTTCTTCCGAACCATGGACATAGACGCTCAGTTTCCACTTTCGGACCATGCAGGATTCGACGAGTTGTTGGATTTCGTCCACAAATGTGACCCAGAGCAGGTGCTCACCGTACACGGTAGTGCTAAAGAGTTCTGTGTATCGGTTGAGAAGGAACTAGGGATAGAGGCCCGGCCGTTGAAGGGATGAAAAAACGTTTATTACCTACATCAACGATAAAAGGGGGATAAAATGGACTGTGAGATAGAAGATAATATCGTGGTAGCTAAACTAGATCATGAAACAAGTATATTCAAAAGTATGGAAAAAATTTTGAAGGATCTCGACCGGGAGAGTGCTTTGATCGTATCAGGCATAGGTATGTTGAAGGATTTTAAGCTGGGATTTTATAACAGCGAAAAAGGAGAATATCAGTGGGAATCATTCGATGAGCCCATGGAACTAGTGACTTTGGGTGGTAGTATAAGTGATGAAGGTACCATCCATTTACACGCCAGTGTATCTGGAAAGGATCATGTGCTTAGTGGTGGACACCTTGAAGGTGGTGAAGTGTTCAACGTTGTGGAACTGGTTATGCTGGTTTTCAACGGTATGGTACTTAGTCGAGAATATGATGAAGAAAGAAAGATGCGTCTGCTCTCCATGGGATGAAAACATGCCCTACGAACAGTTCGACCATACTGCTGACATCGGGCTCGAGGCCTGGGGGGACGGGCTCGAAGATGTATTTTGTGAGATCGCTAAAGGTATGTTCGACGTGATCACGGATATAGATAAGATTGAAAAGAAAGAAGAACAAGAGTTTAGGGTAAAATCCGATTCACTTGAGATGCTTTTGGTGGATTTTTTATCCGAGTTCGTATTCCTCTTCGAGGTCGATGGCATGCTGTTCAGCGAATTCAGTGTTGATATACAGGAGGGGGATGAATTTGTGTTGAAAGCGGTTTGTAAGGGTGAGAAACTGGATCTGGAGAAACATCCTTTAGGGTCAGCTATCAAAGCAGTTTCATATCACGAGATCTCGGTTGACCCGGAAGGAAGGATCAAGGTCATCTTCGACGTTTGAAGTCACTTTCGCTTAACCCCCTAACAAAACTTAATAAAGGCTTACCCGGTAAAGGTGGCCGATAAAATGAGCAAAGACTTAATACAAGAGTTGCCAGGAGTAGGACCCGCAACTGCAGAGAAGCTCATCGAAGCAGGTTATAGGGATATGCTAGCCATAGCTGTAGAATCCCCGAGAGTACTGTCCGACGTTGCAGAGATCGGAGAGGCCACAGCTGCTAAGATTATAAATGCCGCAAAGGCTTCCGCAGATATAGGTGATTTCGAAACTGGAGACCAATTGATGGAAAAGCGTAAACAGATAGGAAAATTGACCACATGTGCGGAATCATTAGATTCTCTTCTGGGCGGTGGCGTAGAAACAAGATCGATCACAGAGTTTTTCGGCGAGTATGGATCTGGGAAGACGCAGTTGGTACATCAGCTGGCGGTTACCACGACCATGCCTAAAAGCGAGGGTGGATTGGAAGGAGAAGTTATCATAATAGATACCGAGAACAGTTTCAGGCCAGAAAGGATAATCCAGATGGCTGAAGGGCTAGACCAAGATCCTGAAGAAGTGTTAGGAAAGATCAAAGTTGCACGAGCGTTCAACTCACATCACCAGATGCTTCTAGCTGAGAAGGCGCTGGAAGTTGCAGAGGACTCACCCATACGTCTTCTAGTGGTTGATTCTCTAACATCTCACTTCAGAGCTGAATATGTAGGTAGAGGAGCTTTGGCTGAAAGGCAGCAGACCTTGAACAAACATCTTCATAAGTTGCTGCGCTTCGGCGATAGGTTCAACTCGGCGATAGTTGTGACTAACCAGGTTTCTGCAAATCCCGATCAGTTCTTTGGTGATCCCACCAAACCCATCGGTGGACACATACTAGGTCATACGGCTACCTTCAGGATATATCTGAGGAAGAGTAAAGGTAGTAAGAGGATAGCACGTTTGGTTGATTCACCGAATCTACCGGATGGTGAAGCGGTTGTAGTTGTCAAAGAAGAGGGAATAAGAGACTGAATAGGTATGACAATAAAACCCCTTTTTTAATTTTTTTTTTGATATGCCTATGTTTTAGTATTTATACTTTATCCACATTCACTCAAAAAATTACCATAAAATATATATCAGTCTTAAGGAAATAAAGTATACAGGGGATACATCGGGCTAGTCGGTTAGAGTGCATCCCATCCCACCATCCTTCCAGTCTAGCCCCCTCCCCTTTCTTTTTTACAAAAATCTCAGATAGGAGATCACACCGATTAAAAAGAGTAATAGAGCTGCCCATATGATGATGGCTATTCGGGTCAATCTTTTCGCTTTATCCGCTTTCCACCAAAGATTAGGTGTGAAACCTTGGACCAAGAAAGTGAGTACCCCGGAGAGGTTTATGCAGATCAGATTTATCAAGAACAACAATAATGCATAGAAAGAGAGTGTGAAATAGCCGGCGCCTAACAAAAGACCGGATGCGACGATCGTAGGAACTAGAGCTATGGCCACCATCACCCCGATCAATGCCGCAGGTATACTTCGAGTGTATGCCAAAGCTCCGGCGCTTCCGGCAGCCAAGGCTAAAGCCACATCACCGTAACCTACATTTGTTCTTGCCATCAATTCCAGTGAACCGGTTGGATTATCTGTGAATAGAAGTCCTATGATCACAGCTATTAGAAAGGCCAGGAGGATACCTGCAAGGTTTGATCGCATCGCTTTCCTAGCTAGATCCGAATCAGCTAGTGTGGTGGCCAATGATAAACCAACGTTGGGTCCTAGGAGTGGTGCGATCACCATAGCTCCGATGATAACAGCCACATCGCTCCTGAGAACGCCTATAGCGGCAACTATGGCTGATAGGCCCATCAACAGTATATACGAGCTTGACAGTTTTATCTGGTCAGAAGCCGCCGTATAAAGCTCTTCCCTACTGACTCCACGCGTCTCCTCCCCATCATCATCATCATCATCTTTCTTTTCCTTTTCCTCTTGAATAGGTAGGGAGGCCTCTACATGGAACATCAAAAGCCTGAATCCTTCGATAGATCCATAATTATTCTCCAGTTGATCGATTACGGTTTGGCTTTCCTCTGCATCAACTAGGATCTTGAACTGAACTTTTTCACCGGAGGCTTTTCCACACCAATAATCAAATACCTTATCGTCCCCTTCCAAGATCTCCTCCACATCGGCTTCGTATTTACCGGGTACCACCAGCTCTATCAGCCTTTGAGCCATCTTATCCTCCAATCCAGTCGATAGTTACGGTACACATTATACACATGGTTGAGAATGGAAACGGACTATTTCATGTTTTTGGAGCATTTATATATTGGCGGCTATCAACGCCTGACCGACACAGACACCCATATCGCCGTTGGGGACCTTTCGGTGAACCAGTAAGTCGTAACCGAGTTCTTTCAATCTGTTTCTTACGTGGTCAACTACAGGGCGATTGTAAGAAACTCCCCCGGAGATCCCTATGGGGGCGGCGTACTCTTCCGCGGTACGAACGGCGGCTTCCGCCAGGGTGCATGCTACATGATACGTGTAAGAAGCGGCACGATGGGGGGCGGCTGATTCGTCCAGGAGCATCTTCAAGAAAGCCTCTAGAGTGTAGATCGTATCCCCTTCGAGATAAACGGGATATTCCCTGTTGATATCTCCCTCTAACTGAAGTTTTTCAAGCTTCATCGCAGGTTCCCCCTCATAGTTCCTTTGGGTGCATACACCCAGAGCGGCTGAAACCGCATCCAGTAACCTACCAAAGCTGGTTGTTTTAACACTCTTATCCATCAGGTTATCCAATATACTGGCGGTTTTGTCGTCGAAATATGGGCTGTCGTGACCGAGTTTTCTATGGATGGCGTGGGCTAACCTTTTAGGATATTTTACAGCCTGCTCTCCACCCAGTAGAGGGAACGGTTCCAGATGTGCAGTTCTTACGTATTCCTCAGCGGTACAGTATAATACCTCACCGCCCCAGCTTCCTCCGTCCTCTCCATACCCAGTTCCATCCACCGCGATGCACACTATATGCTCCAGATCGTGCTCTAACAAAAGGGAGGCTCCGTGGGCCCAATGGTGCTGTACTTCGACAACTGGCAGATCTTTCTTTTCTGCGTATTTCAAACCGAGCTTTCTGCTGGTATAGGCGGGATGCAGGTCCACGGCCACAGCTTCTAGCTCATTGATACCCAGCATGGACTCCAGGTGATCAACCGTGTTCTGGTAGAACACCTTTGCATCGTAAGAACCCAGGTCTCCCAAGTACTGACTTGGGTATAGATGAGCGTTCGTTGAAAAGGCCAGGCAGCCGCTTTGGTCCGCCCCGGCGGCGAAAACGGTGGAGTCGTAGAAAGGTAACGTTTCAGGCACGTAACCTCTTGATCTCCTTATGGGACAGATCTTGTCACCGTGAACTCTGATGAGGGAATCGTCTATACGGTTTGCTATCTTCCTATCGTGCAGAAGATAGCAGTCTAGATCGAGTGAAAATGCATCTCTATCCTTTATTATCATGGGCTCGCCGGGTAGGTTGGCACTGGTCATCACCAGTGCATCCACGGATATCCCGTCGAACAATATATGATGTAGGGGTGTGTAGGGAAGCATTATACCCACGGTGGGTAACCCAGGTGCCACTTCTTCTAGAGGCTCTTTTTTCTCGTAGATCATTATCGGACGCCTCGGACCGGTGAATACGTCCTCCCTGGTCACATGGGCGTACTTCCTTGCAGTTTCTAGATCTTCAACCATTATAGCGAAGGGTTTCTGTGCACGGCCGTACCTTCTGCGGAGTTCGGGTATCTTATCTAGTGTGCTGACTATGTGCATACCGCCCCAGCTCTTTGCGACGCCCACCGAGCCTTCCTCTATCATAGATATGAATTCCCCAACCCCGCCTATCTTCTTCTTGTTATCATCGTAAAGAGTGTACTTCGGACCGCAGTCCGGGCAGGAAAGTGTTTGGGCGTGAAAGCGCCGGTCCATGGGTTCGCCGTACTCCTCCCTGCACGAGGTGCACATCTCGAAGGGCGCCATAGTGGTTTTCTCCCGGTCGTAGGGTAATCCTTGGATAGCCGAGTAGCGGGCTCCGCAATCCGTGCAGTTGATAAATGGATAGTTAAAACGTCTGTCGTCGGGATCCTTGAGCTCGGATATACAAAAGCGGCATGTGGCCGTGTCCACTGGGATCGAAGACGATCGACTACCATCTGTGCTGGGAATTATGGTGAAATCATCGTACTTTCCACCGCTCTCAAATACCTCCACTGAGGTGAGTTCGGCTAAAGGAGGCAGCCGCCTTTCGAGCTCATCCATGAACTCGTCCACATCCCCGTCGATGACGACCTCCACCTCACTCCCCATGTTCTTTACATAGCCCTTCATACCTAGGCTCTTAGCCACTCGATACACGGTGGGACGGAAGCCGACTCCCTGCACTATACCTTTCAGTACGATACGCATGGTATTCGGAGAGAGAAGGATGTTTATTAGAATTGTGTCACATCAGATTGATCATATATGGTTTAAGGAAACGAACGAATAACGTCAATATGCTGGAAAGTAGAAGCAGCGTGACGAAGGCCACATAATCCGGTGTAAATAACAGAGCTATCACGGTACCTCCGGCGGGTGGATGCTCGATGGCTAGAACCACCATGGCAAAGATTGAGAGTCCCACCGCGAGGCTAAGCATCACGGAATTGGGTGCGAACCCGCTGTTGAACATGGAGAAAGCTATGCCGATCAAACCACACACAAAATTGCCGCTAATAAGACAGCGTCGTCGATAAACGGTACAATTAGGTATAAAAATAAAGCAGCAAGAGCGCTTGGAGAAATAGTACTTTAAAGTTTTCTTTTCGAATATATGTACCATGTGCATCTCGGACAGTGTATTTATAAACCATTTAATGTAAAGCTAAGTCGCAGAAAAAATATATATACAATTACACCCTAAAACCTCCGGAATGACGCCCCCTTCAGAAGAGCCAAATCTAAAAATGATATCTTGCCCTAACTTAGATTGTAAGGACTTTAGAAAGAGCGGGATGGGAAACATATCATTTGTCAGCGAGAAAGAAACGACAGGGGGGATTACACGGGAGTTCAAATGTCATACCTGCGGCGAGACTTTTGATAAGTGTATCGATTTAGAGAGAGATTTTAAAGGCAAAATGAAAGTAGTTCTCGAATCGTTTAAATCTCCAGATTTAGCAAGATTATCCATATTAGGAGTTCTAATAGGCCTTATTGGAGGATTAGGGGCGTTTCTCTTCCACTATCTCATTTTAGCATTCAAATACATTTTCTTTGGCGCTACAGATACAGGTACATTTTTAGATACCGTTCTCGCTCTTCCGTGGTATCAACGTCTTTTGATACCTGCTTTGGGTGGATTGATTATAGGACCGATAATAACTTATTTTGTAAGAGAAGCACGAGGACACGGAGTACCCGAGGTCATGGAAGGTGTCGCATTAAGAGGAGGTAAGATAAGGGCAAGGGTGGCTCCGTTGAAAGCTTTGATGTCCGCAATATGTATAGGTTCAGGTGGTTCGGCTGGTCGTGAAGGGCCTATCGTACAGATCGGTGCATCCTTCGGTTCATCTTTGGGTCAGTTTCTGGATCTGGAGCCAGATCGTATAAAAACTTTACTTGCTGCTGGAGCTGCAGCTGGGATAGCCGGTACTTTTAACGCACCCCTAGCAGGGGTAGTATTCAGCATGGAAGTTATTCTCAGAGACATTAAAAAAGAAAGCTTTGCACCAATAGTTATCGCCGCAGTTGTAGGTACTAGCTTTGCTAATCTTCTATTTGGAGGAAGAGGTCCCATATTTTATATACCATCAATTAATATAGGGCCATGGGATGTTTTATTTTTGATCGGTATTGGCTTCGCTGCCGCTGGAGTAGGGTTGTTGTTTTCAAATTCACTATATAAGGTTGAGCATTTATTCGAAAAGATCCCTTTTCCAGAAGCTATACGGCCCGCTCTCGGTGGTTTGATGCTCGGTGCTCTTGCCTTATCCATACCTCAGGTCCAAGCCACAGGTTATCCCGTTATGACCGCTGCGCTTTGGAATGAGCTTCCTTTTTATCTGGTTTTGATATTGATGTTCGGTAAGATCTTATCTACCTGCCTCTCGTTGGGTAGCGGCGGGTCAGGAGGTATATTTGCACCTTCATTGTTTATTGGGTCCATGATGGGCAGTACGTATGGAAAGGTAGTCGACTTTATCGCACCTAATCTAACGGCTGGACCGAGTACTTATGCAGTTGTAGGGATGGCGGCTGTGTTTGCCGCCGCAAGTCATGCACCACTTACCGCTATCGTGATCTTATTCGAGATGACAGGAGATCCGGGTGTGATAATCCTACTTATGTTCCCATGTATAATCTGTACAGTAATAGCCTCACATGTACAGCACAGAAATATCTATACCACGAAACTGTTGAACAGAGGTATAGATATAGAAGCCGCTGAAGAAAAGCAAAAATTAAGAAGCATACCTGTGAAAAATGTAATGGATACCGACCTAATGAGATTGGTTATCTATAAAAAAGACACTTTTAAACACGCAAATAAGAAGTTCACTAAAACACATCATACACAATTGCCAGTTTTGGATAACGATACCGGTGAGTTTATGGGCATGATAAATTACTTCGATGTGTTAAATCGAAGAGAAGAACTCGATAGATTGGTTGACTTCATTTCACCCCCTATGGCTACGGTGACCGAAGATGATGATCTTTATCATGCCTTTGAGTTACTCGGTAACATCGAAGTTGAGTTTATTCCTGTTGTTGATAAAGAAAACCCCGATAAATTGGTAGGCGGCATAAGTCGTAGAGATATACTAGAAGAATATTACTGGATAACTGAGTGAGTTAAATATGAGATTGATTTCAAATTCGATGGGAAATGGATTTATACGTTATTCGAGCTTGAGTTCAAAGAGATGATAGAATATGTTTGAAAGAGCTTTGGTAGCCATGGACATGTCTCCAGCTACCGATAAGATGACAAGCTGTATAGCCGAGTTTCAAGAGATCGGTAGAGAGGAGATCATACTCTGCAACGTCATAAATATAGATCCATCAGGTTCATATTCCGGCGAGTTGAAAAGAAAACACTTGATAGAGAAGCAAAAGGTAGCTTCAAAACTGACCAACAAACAAAAGGAATTACAAAGATGGAGTAACTCGGTTATCTACGAAGTAACTATAGGTGTACCTCATAGAGAAATCGCAAAGATAGCAAAGAGAAAGAATGTGGATCTTATCGTTATCGGTTCCAGAGGTAAAAGTAAAATCAAAGGCATCTTCCTGGGAAGCACGGTTACCGAATTGATACGTATAACAGACATACCAACACTTATAGAAAAGATCGAGATCAAAGATACGATGGATAGAGATAGTTATATGCTGGCTTGTGATCGTAAATTCAAGTCGATATTGTTGGCTACAGACTTTTCGATGAACGCAAAACAAGCTGAAAAAATGGCTATGAAGTTGGCGGAGGAAGCGGAGAAAATGATCTTGGTTTCCGTATCTGAAAAAGATGATCCAACCACATCTGCCGAGAATAAAAAAAGGCTAGAATCCATGAAAGATAAGTTCCAAAACGTATGCGGTAACGTAACCGTCAGAGTGGCGGAAGGAACCGCATCACAAAAAATCAATAAAATTGCCAACGAAGAAGGAGCCACATTGGTTGTTCTTGGGAAGAAGGGAAGGGGTGGTATCAAACAGATATTATTAGGTAGTACTGCGGAAAATGTAGCAAGACGGTCTAAAAAGCCTATCTTATTGGTACCTCCGACAGAAGGATAACAGATAGCAAAGATGTAGTACCGCGAGGCTAAGCATCACTGAATTTGGTGCGTACCCGCTGTTGAACATCGAGAAAGCAATGCAGATCAAGCCACATACAAAATTACTGCCCAAAACATTCCTAGGGCGAGAAGTGGTAGTGTTTTAGGCATGGCGAATAAACCAATGTGTTGGATCTTATAATATGCTAATTAAACAGCGTTTTCGATAAACGGTACACTCAGGCACAGAAATAAAACTTAGGTGCAATAGTGCTTTAGGGTTTTTTTATCTAGCTTCTTATCGAATATCTGTACCATGTGCATCTCGGACAGCAGAGTTACATAATAAAATTTTTTGTGAACCAACAAAGGAGGTAAAAGATTTATATTATAGTTATTGATGGGTTCATCATGTCTTTCATAGACGAGGTCGAAAAGTTAAAGAAGGAAAATGATATCCTCCTCGTTGCTCATAATTATCAACTCGGAGTTATCCAGGATGCCGCCGATTACACCGGTGATTCGTTTGGATTGGCACGTATAGTTACCGAGGAAGAGGCGGAGAACGTGGTTTTCTGTGGCGTTGATTTTATGGCTGAATCCGCAGTCGTACTCAATCCCGATAAAAATATCATCCATCCCGAGCCGAAGGCTCAGTGTCCTATGGCGGCCATGGTGGATATAGGTAGATTGAGGCAGTACAAAAAAGATAACCCCGGTGCTGCGGTGGTTTCCTACGTTAACACCAACGTCGAAACTAAGGTGGAATCCGATATCTGCTGTACGTCGTCCAACGCCGTAAAAGTGGTTGAGAGTTTAGAGCAGAATAAGATACTATTTTTACCGGATAAGAACCTGGGCAGCTACATAAAACGCTTCGTTAAGGACAAGACCATCGATCTTTGGGAAGGCTACTGCGGTACTCACGATAAGATATCTGTGAAGGATATAGAGGTATCTTTGAAAAAATACCCTCGAGCGGAAGTTATGGTTCATCCCGAATGCCAACCCGAGGTAGTAGATATCGCCGATTTCGTCGGTTCAACCGCCGGCATTTTAAAACGAGCCGGGAAATCGAGTGCAAAAGAGTTCATCGTGGGAACGGAGGTGGAGATGGGACACAGGCTGAGAAAGGAGAACCCCGATAAAACATTCGTATTTCCAGGTGATCCACTCTGCCAGAACATGAAAAGGATCACACCCGAGAAGGTTATCAGAGCCATGGAAACGCTGGAGCCCGTGGTTGTCATAGAGGAACAGCTCATCAAAAGAGCGAAGAAACCTCTGGAGCGTATGATGGAAGTGGGTAGAGGAAATTGAAGATCGAAGCGGTAGTTACAGATCTAGACGGAACCATCGCCGACGATGGTCGTGTAGATGATAAAAACCGAGCAGTCCTAGATAGATTATTTGACCGGGGTATCCCCGTGATAGTTTCAACCACTAGGATGAGATATTCCGCTTCACATATCATGAACGGAACCAAGGTTTTCCGACACCCTGCGATATGCTTGAACGGAGGGATGATCATAGGCGAGGATTGGGATAAACCCTGTGATGTGTGGTTCCAAAAAAGTCTGGATATGGAGATCGCAAGGGCTATAACTGAATTCACCGACGATAAAGGATACGAATTGACCACTATCTATGATGAAAAGAAATACTGGCGCCAAAGTAGAGCCGATAGGCTTGGAAAACACTTCGAGAATCCTACCGCGGTGTTAGTAAAGAACAATTCAGATGCTCTGGAGGCGGGAGAACCCGCCAGTTTTATGATACATCGTGACGGCAACGGGTTGCAGGCTTTACTCGAGATAGAGGAGTTCGTCCACGATAATTTCTCATCACGTGTAACATTACACAGGCATCACAGGGATGAGAAGTTCCTAGCGCTGACCGTTTACCCATCCGGTATAAACAAGGGTTCCGCCCTTGAGATGCTCTCTAAAAGGGCTGACATAGACTTGGATCAGGTATTGGCCATCGGCGACGATCACGTGGATGTGCCCATGTTCGAGATAGTGGGAAAGGGCGTCGCCATGAAGAACTCGCCTGAAGAGGTTAAAGCGAAGGCTCACGATATAGCACCGACATGTACCGAGAGCGGTTTCGCTTGGTGCATGGAGAAGTACGTGCTTTGAATACTATGATTGAAAATCGGTTCGTTATCGGTAAGATCACGTAACCTATGCAGAGTTTCAAACAAGAAAATCCAGAGGGTCATGTAAGATCGACGAACAAAACCACAATTTTTAACCGTACTAGGAAGGTTTCTGTGTAGAATGGATACGACTCAAATCAACTTCTTACATTTCTCAGCCCATGTTTTCATACCAAGGCTCTCAAATAGGAAGAGAGCTTTTTTCAAATGTTCAGCGGACTCCTTGGTAAGACCGATCTTTTCTAGTAAAATGGCATACTCATAATGATATCTTGCAAGTTCATATTTATTATCTACTTCTTTGAGTATCTCACCAGACAGCTGGAACTGCTTTATAGCATCATCCCATTCCTTAGCCTCTCGGTAAACCTGACCTAGGATGCATCGGCTTAGTCCTTCTTGGGATTTTGCACCGATTTCAGAGGATATAGCAACTGCCTTTTTAGCATATTCCAGGGCAGTTTGAACTTGATTTATCTTCACTTCGGCCAGTTTACAGTAGTTATAGATCAATACTCTCTTTTCACCTATTTGTAAGCATATATCTAGGCTGCGTTGGTAGAGTTCCAAGGCCTTATCAACATCGCCTCGGAGGTAATGCATCTCCCCAATACCTAGTAGAGACATTGCAGTGCCGTGGATATCTCCAATCTTTCGATGCAGTTCAAAACTCTGTTCGTACAGCTCTAAAGCTCTGTCTACATCCCCCATAGTAGAGTACAAACCACCCATGTTGAGGATAGAGAACGAAATGCCCTGCTTATCTCCTATACTCTCTCTTATCTCATGACTCCTTTCATAGAATTCGAGTGCCTTGTCAAGCTCACCGGTACTCATGTATAAGATTCCAATATTACCAAGAGCAGCAGCTATTCCGAATTTATCATCTACGTTTTTCATCACCGATAAGCTTCTTTTGTAGTTCTCGAGTGCTTCTGTAAATTGTCCTTGACTCAAGTAAGTGTTCCCTATTGCTCGAAGAGCATTACCCACGTCCTTTTGGTCTGCTATATTTTTATGGAAGAGTATTTTTGCCTTCTCGAATATTTGCATAGCCTCGGTATAATTTCCCATACGGGTGTGTGCAGTTCCCTCTGCAAATAAGTGACGAGCATATTCAGTGTTCTTCTTATCTGTGATGTGTTTTTTTGCCTGAGCTAGTACTTCGAGAGATTCATCATATTCACCCTTTTTCACATGGACCTCTGCAACCTTCCTAAGCATCTTTGCTTTTATTTCATCATCTACAGCGGAATTGGAGGCTTTGGTGAAGTGCCGTATCGCTTTATCATACTCTCCTATCAAAGAAAGTACGTCACCCATATCCTCAAGTATGCTGACCTTCTGTTCGGATCCGGCAAACTCCAGAGCCATTCCATAGAAAGTGACGGCCTCTTCGTTGGCATAAGCATCCTTGGCTTTGTTAGCTGCTTTCAGTAGATATTTAAAAGCCCTAACGTCCTCGCCTTCGTGATAGTGATAGGCCAATTCGTTTACAACCTGATCTAAACTGCCTTTGTATAGTTCAAGGATGGTATCGCCGACCATACGGTGATACTCTATCCTTAGATCTTCGAGCATACCATTATAGAGCACATCCTTTATCTTAGCGTGATCAAATCGATATCTATCTTTTTGCGAATGGATCAATTTATGGGTCTTCTCGATATCACTCAAGTTTCTTAATAATTTCAAACGACCGATCGCCATTATAATACCGATAACTTCCGACCTGAACTCTTCTCCCTGGATACTGGCGCATTCAAGCATCTCCAATTGATCATCCCTTAACCTATCGAGACGACGTTTGATAACATCATAAACTCTAGAGGGGAGGTCAATATTCTTTATATCGATGGAAAGTTCCCACCTACCGTTTTCTTGCTGTCGTATGCAGGACTCCTCAACTAAAAGTTTGATCACCTCTAGAACGAAAAATGGATTACCTTCTGTTTCCTTGTAGATCATTTCTGTGAAATTTTTCTCAAATTCATCTCCATCAAAAACGGTTTGGAGCAATTCTTCGATCTGTTCATTGTCCAAACGTTCGAGCTTGATCTTATCAAATAGACTCTCTCGATTCATGTTCTGCATCGTTTTCTTTAGCTGATGTGTTCGTTCAGACTGGGTTTCCAAAATATCTTCTGGTCGATAGGTTCCGATGATCAATATTCTGTTATCTCGTGTGTTTCTTGCCAAATAATGGAGCAGGTTCAATGTTGTTTTGTCTGCCCAATGGAGATCATCGATGAATATTATCACCGGATCACCTTGAGATTCCCGCTGTATCCCCATCAATACATTGTCAAAAAGATTTTCTTGTTTGAGTTTAGGATCATCCACTAAGAATTTTCCGGAGTATTTGTCTGATTTTATCAGCCAAGATATCTTATTTTTGATATCGGCGATGTTATCCTCAGATCCATCCCAATCATCCAACCTGCTGCCGATCTCTTCTAATATTCTTCGCATATCTTGAATTAGAAACTCACTCTGTGTTCCTTTGATCACACATGCTAATGAAGCACTGCTTTGCTTCTGCAAGAGTATGATATGATCACCATATCCGATGGAGTTCAATCCCTGGCCTTCTCTGTTCATCAAAGATAGAGAATCTTTAACAAAATTACCAACCGCGTTGAGCATGGATGCGAATATATCATCATCGAGTTCCGTTTTATTCCGTTCGGCCTTTGCCGCCACCATACCGCTTACATCTATCAGGTATGCAGATATCACTTGAGGAGGGGGTTTTCCCGCTATAAGGTGATGTAAATCCGAGTTTCTGAGTCCCTCACGTATGGGCATCAATGGCTCTAAGCTTCCAGCCATACATCGGCCCGTTATTATTTTTACACCCCTTTTTTTAGCCAACTCTAAAAAATCAGAAACGAGCCTTGTTTTTCCTAAGCCTGCTTCACCGGAGACAAATACTGTGCTGCCCTTGCCTTCTAAAGCTTTATCTAGATGAGCTTGCAGTATAGACTCTTCTTCTGATCTGCCCACAATCCCGGGCTTTTCAAACGAAAGCTCCATGATAGTTCTTAACGAGATGTTTATAGATATACATATCGGAGGATAGCGGTGCTGATGATTTTAGTAATGGATCTAGTACTTTTTAACGGTGATCACAATACATTTGAGGAAAAATATTTAGGATATGATCTACCTCGCACATATCTATTTTATCTTATTCCTTCGTGATCTAGTCGTCGGTAATAGTATCACTTCCATCATCACCTTTCTTCATCATGTACCCGATAGCCTCCAGTTTTATCGTTATTATCACGACTAGCATTATGATCATCCCAGTTCCGATCGTATCGTCCTTATCGAAGCTCGCTCTTAATTCCATATATCCTGGTCTGTAATTTGTTAAAGACCTTCACACATCGTAGATAATAGACAGAAAACATTAATTAATACCGGTAACTGCAATTAGTAGATAACTATGAAATTACAGGAGATTTACGCACTTGCGGTTAAAAAGGGAAAGGAAGTAGACCCCCGAGGTAAAGAGGCTTTGGAAAAGTTGACCGAAGAAGAGAAAGAAAAGTACGATGAGCTGAAGGGAAAGGACAAAGAGGTGTACGACGAACAGCGATTAAAGAACCCCTTCCACGATACAAGACTTCTTCATGGTGACGATGACAAAGAAGTCAAAGGAGTCATGGTAGGTATAGATTTCAGTACAGGTGAAGTAACACTTGCAGATAGATTGAGAGAAAAAGGAAAGAACGTTGATCTGATGATCAGCCATCACCCAAGCGGCCTGGGTGTAGCCGGTCTGCCCGAAGTGATGCACCTTCAAAAAGATGTACTGTATCAATGGGGAGTACCGATCAACATCGCAGAATCCTTGATGAACGAAAGGATAAGTGAAGTGGAAAGAAGAGTAAAGGGCAGGAATTACAATAAAACTCTGGACGCCGCCAGGCTCTTGGACATACCCTTCATGTGTGTTCACACCCCTGCGGATAACCTAGTCAACGATCATCTGGTCAACCTGGTAGAGGAAACAGAATTAAATACGGTTAAGGACGTCCTCGAGATGCTGAAAGAGATACCAGAATATCACGAAGCCAGGAAGTACGGTGACGGCCCCTTCGTTTTGATAGGTAGTGAGGATAGACGTGCAGGTAAGGTCGTTATAGAGATGACCGGCGGGACCGAGGGTTCAAAAAAATCCTACGAAAAACTCGCTCAGTCGGGTGTCGGCACGGTCATCGGAATGCACCTGAGCGAAGACCACCGTAAGCAAGCGGAAAAACATCACATCAATTACGTCATCGCCGGACACATGGCCAGTGATTCGTTGGGACTCAATCTGTTCCTTGATGAGTTAGAGAAGGAGGGAGTAGAAATATTCCCATGCAGCGGATTCATTCGTCACTCCCGTAATAAATGATAGAAATCAAGGATCTAAGAAAAAGATACGACGGATTCCTAGCTCTAAAAGGGGTATCTCTAAAGGTCAATCCAGGTGAAGTATTCGTACTCCTAGGTTCCAACGGTGCCGGTAAAACCACTTTGATAAAGATACTGACCGGTTTGCTAAAAGCTACTGAAGGAGAGGCGCTAATAGACGGTGTATCCGTTTGGGATGAGGTGAAAAGCAGAGAGCGATTCGGATATATGCCGGAACATCCACACCTTTACGACAGGTTGACCGCTAGGGAGTTCCTTGAAACCATGGGTTCTTTGAAAGGTGTAAATGAATCCACAGTCAAGGATAGGATAAATAAACTATCGAAGGGATTAGAACTGGATCGGGTCATCGACTCTGAGATCAGCAGTTATTCCAAGGGTATGAAACAAAAAGTACTCTTCGCTAATTCGCTTATAAACAACCCGCCTAACCTGATACTGGATGAACCAACTAGCGGCCTGGATCCAAGGTTCACCCGGTACATCAAGATGCGTATAAGAGACCAAGCCGTTAAAGGAAAGACCGTACTCATGAGTACACACATTACTTCTATAACGGAAGAGATCGCAGATAGGGTGGCCATAATCGAAGAGGGTGATATAGTCGCTCAGGGGACCGTCGGAGAGCTCTTCGAGCGATGTGGATGTGATTCTTTGGAAGAGGTGTTCATAGAGGTGGTGAACCACGCCAGGTCACGCGCTTGAGATCTTTTCGTTGGAAGTGATCAAAGCTTACAGGTTAACCAAGAAAAAGATAACTAAAAATCCCATCGTCACAGCATGGTTTCTGATACTTTTGTTCGCAGGAGTAAGGATGACCTTGTTCGTTATCGAAGTCCTAGCAGATGTAGAAGATCTTTTCATAGAACCCTCCAGGGCGGACATACTTTTTGCCCTGTTCTTCGTTTTGATGGCGAAGGCTTCGACAGAGACCACCGAGGATACTTTCAACAATCAAACACTGCAGTACTTTTTTACCTCCCCTGTCAAAAACGTCCACATACTTTTATCACGTTTGTTCAAAGTTTTCTGGTACAATCTACTTCTGGTGGGAGTGGTCATGTCCATCATCACTATGATGGTTAAGTTAGAAGGTATAACGTTACCCACCGACCACTTGTTTTATCCCCAGCTATATTCTCTCATGATCCTAGCACCCATCACTGGATTCAACATATCCCTCTTTTCGAAACAGGAGTCCCTCATTTTAAAAATACTAACGTTAACGGTCTATGGACAGATATTAACGGCGGTCTGGTGGATCTTGAATTCTTCATCAGAATTATCAACTCAACTGATGTACACACTCCTACTTACCCCTATCTCTTTGATTATAACACTGATATGCACTCCCTTGTTCAAACGTGCCTGGGTAGCGGGTATCAAAGGTAAAAACAGTCAGATACTGCGATTTCATCGAAAGAAGGACTTTTTACCTAACTTCATGCCTACCTGCATAAGAAAAGTAGCACAAGCAGAGATATTGAGAAGGATAAGGAACAGACAGATACCGGCAACTGTAGGTGTTACCGCGGTTTTAAGCATAGGGCTACTTTTTATCTTCCATCAACTCGGTCCAGATCCGGATATCGGGTTAGATATGGGTAAGTACTTCTATCCTGCACTGATAGCGATGACCGCTTACACCGTTGTGGTGATACACAGTGTTATACCCTCTCTCACCCTTTTCAGCCGTGACGGAAAGCGGCTTTGGGCCTTGAGAACCACCTCTGCCAGCCCTGGTAGTATCGTATGGGGTAAGGGTAGTTCATCACTGCTTTTCTCACCATTGACTACCATCATAGTCATCTTACCCATAACTATAGTGTTGCATTATCCGACCATATTCATCTTATTTGCCGTAACGGCGACCTTAACCATGTACTTTTTATTCACAGGCATCGGAGTTTGGATGGGGATCATGTTTCCGAACTTCGACGAAAGTACCCGTGGGGCACCTGATGTGATGATAATGTACACATCCCTGATGATATGTCTGTTGAGCGGAGGATTATTTTTGGCGTTACCCACGGCTATACTTGAGATCGATAGATTTCTTGGGTTGTTAGCCTGCATCCTAGCGGCAGACGCCGCCGCAGCAGTGATGTTCATCCTTTTCAAGCATTCAGCAAAAAAGTACGAGGATATGGAGATCAATATTTGAGGAGCGTAAGAATATTATACACACTACTCGGTTGTTTTGTTATGAAGTTACTCGTGTGCATAAGCGGTGCATCCGGTGTTATCTACGGTGAAAGGCTGCTGAGATCACTTACGGATGTTGAAGCGGTCGACTTGGTCATATCGGAGGCCGCTAAAAAGATGATAGATCTGGAATTAGATGTGGATGTTAACACCATAAGGGCCTTGGTAAGAAATACTTTTGAACCAGACCAGATGGAAGCTCCACCTGCATCAGGAAGTTCGTTGTACGATGCGGTAATAGTTGTACCATGCTCAGTTTCAACGCTTTCAAAGATAGCCCAGGGGATAGCGGACAACTTGATCACACGGTCAGCCGCAGTGGCTTTAAAAGAAAATAAAAAGCTGATATTGGTCCCTAGAGAAACCCCATTATCCAAGATACACCTTGAAAACATGGTATCTATTTGTACGGCCGGTGGAACGATACTACCTGCATGCCCCGGCTTTTACGGGGACCCAAAAAGTATTGATGATCTGGTTGACTTTATAGTAGGTAAGATGCTTGACTGTTTAGGTATAGACAATGAAGTATACCACCGTTGGAAATCTTAGAACCTTTTTTTACCTCTCAGATCTTCTACATGGTCAAATTCCTTCTTGGTGATGCTAATTTCTGACTCGGCCATGGAACTAGGATTCAGGTGTGCCATGTAGGTAGTACCGTTCAAAGAACAAGTGTCGGTAGTTTTCTTCAAGAACTTAGAAACCCTTTCGAATCCGTTCTCCACTATCAAGTATTCCAATCCATCGAGAAGTATCACTCCTCTGCCATTTTCCTTCGAGAAGTTGGATATAGCTCTGACTATTTCGAATTCCAACCTCGTAGGGTCCAAAATCTCGTGTTCGCTGGAGTCATGGTCAGTTAACCACATTATATCCACCTTGGGTAGGGAATATTTTTCACGGATCTTAGATGGTATCTTTGTAGTGATCACCAATCCAGGGACCCCTTCCTTCAAAAAATCAGAGTATATTGAGAAGGTTTCCGTTCCATGATCCTCGAGGAACAGATAATTGTAGCCCTCCCTCAATTTTCTTTGACGTCCGTTGCAAACTGGACATTTTACGGTCAGTAAATTCTTGTCCTTCGGGATGGTAAATATCTCGTCACACACGTTACATTTGTGTTTCTTTCCACTTATGGGTTTTTTGACTGTTTTTTTGACCGGTGCCGTTTTCATTTTCTTTTTCCTAGGAGGTTTGATGTCTTCCTCGGGGATGTCCCGGGATCTCTTCTCATAAACCACCTTGGACAAGATTAAACTTGAAGCTACAAAAGCACCCGCTATGACTATGAGATACAACCCTCCTATGTACAGTGGGCCTATAGATGGGAAAAAGTATAGTATCAACACAACTATGGACATGATCCTTGTCGATATGTGTGTAAAGGTGTCTTTCTCCGCTTTGGAACGACGAGAACTGTGATATACCTCTCGATGTTTTTTGAATTGTGATTTAGGGAATTTTACAGTTAGGTATGCAGCTACCGCTGCAATAACGAAAAGTAATTGAGGATTTTCGATGATATTTAACTGCTTCCAACGTATCTGTGCGGTAGGTTCGTCTGACCCATCATACTCTACCGAATAACGGAGTAGTTGACCTGCGGGAGTCCTGATGATGTATAAGGTACCGTCTTCGTAATTCGGATTATAATAGCTGTGGGTACCGACAACATAGGTCCAGTGTGAGAGTTGAGAGTCACCCCTCCATTCCACTCCGGTACCGTAGAAAGCACGTAATTCATCACCGTCGTTGAATTCAAAACCTTCGAGCAACTCCACTCCACCGTCTTCAGATATCACATAATTATATTCTTCAGGGGGGCTTAATACGGTGTCGTTTACACCGGGTCCAAATCGGATCAGCCTTGCCTGGGGATCACCATCTTTTACCAGAAGACCATCGTGTTCAAGTTGAAATTCATGTGAAGTTAGAGTTTCATTGGCGGATATCAATATCTCCTCTCTGGGAATTATTATTGCATCGAAAAGCGCTGTGAGCACCCGGTGGTCGGCGATGTTTAAATTATGTTCCTGTGTACCAGGTGTTTCATGAAAACTTATGGTGAATTTGATCTCTATGGAAGAGGTATCATCGGCGGTACTACCTATCAGACCGACTGTATCATCATGTATGTTGTTAGAGGCGAGTGACGAACGGGTTATCTTTACTCCGTGATAATCGATATGATCATTTGGGTCGATGTCCCGCTGAGGAGTAAATCCGTATCTCGTGTAAGCGTTATTAGCACGATAACTATCCAAAGTCGTCCCCCTCTGCAAGTAAGATTCCAACATCTGACTGGTTTGAAGATATTGATTCAGATGTTGCTCCGTCAATTGGCCCTCACCATCACCTACACTCATTATCAATGCTCTACGGAGGTCTCTAGCGGCTTCTCCAGTAAGATGCCAACGTACGTTGCCTCCACCTACTTCCCCGGCTTGGGGGATCAACTGCAGATTAGTGTTAACTTTGAGGGTGCCTCCATCTGTACCGGCTGTTTCCGTAGATCCGATCATGGATAACATTGGGGATAAAAGTGCTATCGCAAATAGTATCGCTATAACTTTGATTATTTTCCTCGACATTTTGCTCAATGATAGAAGTATCATAGAGATATATAATTGTGATGGAAGAGGAAAACATACGTTTGATTTATATAACCGTAAACCTATTACCTGTTTGCTATGAAAAAAAGCCCGCTAACCTCTAAAGTAGGAGAAGAACTAGAGATACTTGCAAGAACTGTGGATATCTTGACTACGGTGGAAAAGGAACAGCCGGTAGGAATATCCCGACTGAGTGAAATATTGGATATCCCAGAACATAAGGTCAGATATTCATTGAGGATGCTTCAAAAAGAAGGGATAATAAAACCAACGGGAGGCGGAGCCGTTATATCCTCGGAACATAAGGATTTCAAAAAACATCTAAAAGATATACTTAAAGAGTTGGAAAATTCCGTAGATAGGGTGCGAGAAGTTCTAGAAAAAGATATTTGAATCATACAAAATTTTACCCAAAATTCATATAAACCCTAGTGATTATATTTTTCATGTACGGTGATCATGAACTGCCGTTCCATCTCCAAAACGGGGATTTCTCAATAAAAACTGAAGGATCGGGGGATGGTTTTACTTATACAAGAGATGTAAAAGAGGATATAGTTTCTAAACATATCCTTACAGATACTGGGGTAGTCAATATTTCCCCCATAGAACCGCTTAACTTACCGATGGAGCTAACCAACGCATTACTCATCGAACTAGATACATCGGTTATAATAAAACCAAGGTCTAAAAGGAAGTTGTTTTTGAGTTTTCCTGTAGAAGTTGGTGTTTCGCTCCCCTCTAACAAGGGACAAAAGATAGTAGATATTTTCTCTCTTGTAAAACCAAAATACACACTTTACGGAGATGTGAGCACCGGTAAGATATGTAAACACCATAAAAGCCAGGTATATCCAGAGATACCTAAAAAAAACATCTACCATGAAGGTATCATAGAACTATCAGTCAAAAACAACAGCTTGGATTGGGTCGAAGTACACAATGTTGTTTTCAATGCCTTCGGGATGAAGATATACTACGATGATGAGATAGTAGGTATGAAGGCCAGGATGTTGATAAAAACAGAAGATATATCGTTCACGGATTTTGTTGATAAGCCTCTTAAAAAAGGGATGAAAAAGGGTGTAGAATTATATATAAAAGAAAAACAACATTTGAAGGGTAACCGATTCATAATGGAGGGTGGATTATGATATTGGAAAGGGTTTTGTACGGTGATGTAACAGTTTACGATCTGCTTATTTCATTGATCATCCTTTTGGCGGCCACGGTCATAGGGAAGGCCATCGCCCTTAACACGAAAAGGGTTTTCAAAGACATGTCCAAGGATAGGTATTCCACCATATCTAAAGTGATCTACTATTCCTTCGTTATAGCGGGAGTGCTGATAATCCTACCCAGGCTCGAAGTTAATTTATCCGGGCTATTAGTGGCTGGTGGACTGATGGCTATAGTTATCGGTTTCGCCAGTCAGAGTATAGTTACGAACTTGATATCAGGAATATTTCTAAGCATTGAAAAACCGTTAAAAGTGGAAGACGTGGTGAGCATCGGGAGCGGTGAAGGTACCATGGGGATGGTGGAAGATATCAGGATCATCTCTACCACGGTGAGGACATTCGACGGAGTATACGTTAGGATACCAAATGAAAAGGTATTCACCAACAGTATCACCAACTACATGGAGAACGTAGCTAGAAGGTTCGAATACGTGGTAGGTATAAGGTACAGTGATGACGCCGACGAAGCCGTCGAGATAATAAAGGGTCTCATCGAGGATCATCCACTGGCTCTAGTGAATCCACCACCACAGATCTTCGTCCAAAGTCTAGGGTCTAGCTCCGTAGATATCACCGTGAGGATATGGTCACCCTCAACACAGTGGTTCCGTGTACGTATGGAGTTACTTTGGAAGATAAAGAAAACCCTGGAGGAAAATGATATCAAAGTGCCGTTCAACCAGCAGGAAGTATGGTTCTTGAACGACATGAAGATAAAAAATAAGTAAAGCGATAGGGGAAATCTTTTAAAATATGACCACTCTATATTCCCATGGATGGGATCTGTCTGACGGATCATGAAAAAGAAGATTCGGAGTCTGCAATGGAACAAGAGAAGAACTCCACCGGAGATATGATAGGGATAACCTTCGGTGATGTTGGCATAACTTCACTCAAGTGTAACGTTTGTAAACCTGTGGATAAAGGTGAGTATGTTATGATGGCCCACCCCACTGCGGATTGGGTACTAGGTCAAGTAGAGAGTGTAGAAAGAAAAACCAACGTATCTGTTGAGATGGCCATGGAGCTATCCATGGGTGAAGAGGTGGATATAGAGGAAACCGTCATCGCCCATATAAAGGTTATAGGGTTCAGAGATAATAGAGGATTATTGAAAACTCCTGGCAACCCATTTAGGGCAGGAGAAAAGATCCACATCGCAGAAGACGATCTGATCAGGGATGTTTTAGGACTCAAAGATGATGAAAATGGTGCTTTTGTAGGAAGACTTAGGGGTCATGACATAGACGTTAAGCTGAACATAAACACCATGGCACAGAAGCATCTATCGGTACTAGCAAAAACGGGGAGTGGAAAGAGTTACACGACCGGAGTTATAATCGAGGAGATGATGAAAAACAACGTAACCATGGTTATCCTTGATCCCCATGGAGAATACTCTTCCCTTGCAAAGGCCGGGAATGTGAGTACAAATGATTTTGGAGTTAAACCACGAGGATATGGGGATATCATAACTGAGTTCTCTCCAGACCCCGAGATCAATCCTGGTGCCAAACCACTTAAATTCTCCTTCAGAAACATGAAACCTCGTAAGATACTGGAGATGGTCGGTGTAAACAAAACACAATCAAACGTTGGGGCTTTGGACGGTGCGATGTCACGTCTGGCGGCGTCCAAGGGATTTTACAGCATATCCGATGTGATACGTCTGTTAAAAGAAAATGAAGAGGGTGATTCATCCAGTGTGATCTCCGGATTGGAAACACTTGATTCCAAAGGGATCTTCGCCGCTAGAGGTACACGTATGGACGACATAGTTAGAGAAGGAAAGAACGCTATAATCAATCTAAAAGGTAGCGAACCCGACGTACAGGCCTTCGTAGTTTGCCGTCTATCAACAGCACTTTTCGAACTAAGAAAGAGGAACAAGATACCGCCAATGATGATGTTCGCCGAAGAAGCCCATAATTTCTGCCCACAGAGGGGGAAAACCGAGTCTTCGGAGATCTTTCAAACCATCGCCAGTGAGGGTAGAAAGTTCGGTCTAGGCTTGGGTATAATCACACAGCGACCTGCTAAAGTAGATAAGAACGTACTCAGTCAGTGCAATACACAGCTTATATTAAAAGTGACCAATCCAAACGATCTTAAAGCTATAGAGTCATCCGTTGAAGGTTTGAGTAAGGAGATGGCGGAAGAAGTACAGAGACTCTCCATCGGTGAAGCCATCGTCTCCGGCGGAGGGCTTTCTGAACCGCTTTTTTTAGAGGTACGCCCTAGGGAGAGCAAAGACGGTGGATCGTCTATCAGGGTTGTGGGATAATTGGTATCAGAAGAACGTGTTAAGCGGTATCTAAAAAAAACTAAGACCGCTTTAGATAAGATAGATATTAATTCACCTAAACGCTCTCATCTCAGAAACATCGCTGAGGATTTTTTGAAGATGGCGGAGTGCTATTACTCCGACGCAGTACATTTTTTTGAAGAGGAAAAACTGGACGATTCCTTCGCATGTGTTAATTATGCACATGGTTGGCTTGATGCCGGTGCAAGACTGGGTCTCTTTGATACCGGAGAGGACGATATACTATTCACCCTGGCAGAATGAGCTATCCACTATCCTTGCACCTTTATTGTCGATGGATGTAAGATAAACCTTTTCTGGCCCTAACACTTCTATAAGATGATCATAAAGTAGATCCGTTTTACCTACAAGGAATATCGAATTGCCGATCATGGACATGCTTCCAGTCCCCATATCATCCACCCCGGAAAGGATATCTTCGATATCAGTCCTCATAAATCGGGTCTCCAGAGCGAACCTTTTTGATTGTTCGCAAAAGGTTTCAAAATCACTCTTAGGTAAGAAATCATCCATGCAGTCTTCTCCTACCAATTTTATCCACTCGCTTACCGAGGGGTCGGAAAGTATATCTGGAGTTACCAACCGACTGCCGGTTATACCTATCACCAAGTCCCTATCTTCCCTCTTAGAGATTATCTTACCATCGGGAGGTAATCCTGGTTTGATCCTGGTTTCAAAACCCCCGACCGACTGTGCTAAAACATCGCCTAAACCGGTCCTGCAGAATACTTCAGCCACATGGGCTGCTCGAACCGCCTTACTTTTATCGAGTCCTACCTCTTGACAGATAGACATCGCCGAGGACAATGCACAAGCACCACTCATACCGAAACCCTGGCTGAATGGAAGTTCGGTCTTTATACGTATTTCTCCTCCACTCGCCAAGGAACATACCGCTTTTTCTACCACCATGAATGAAGTTTTTTCGTCGTTCACATATATGTCCCAACCGGTGCCGCCTACCTCAACTTCGCTGTATACTCCGAGTTTAGTGCAGAATCCAGCACCTCTAGAACCTATCTTCTCCATATCTGAGAGATTTTCTGAAGGGACGAAAAATCCAGTAACATGTCCGGGACTGAAGGATGTAGAACTCATATGCGTCTCTCTACCTCGGACAACACCCTATCCGCGATATCCCTTTTCCGGCCCTCGAACCATTTACCTGTTCCAGTTATAAAAGCACGGGTGGTTTCGGTGCCTACATCCTTCAATGAGTTAGCTATAACTACATCGGCCCGGTTCTCTTCAACCATGATCTTCGCCTTCTCCACAGCCTCCTCTCTGCTGTCTGCAGCTTTATATGCCACTAAAAAATCCACACGATCTCTAATGGCGTCGATGAACTTTGGGAGAGGCTGAAGTTCGACTATAACCGGTTCGGTTGATGGAAGCTTACTCTTATTAACTTCTCTTACTCCAAAGTCGGATAGTGCCGCAGGAACAATTACAGTTCCGTTCACTTCATCGGCCATAGAAAGAAGATCTTCGAATGTATCGAACGTCATTTGGGGTATCCATTCCGGCACTTCCACTGAAACGTTACCATGCCATAATTCAACATCTGCGCCTTTCCTATAGGCCCTCTGTGCCAATTCCAAGCCGCTCCTTCCACTAGCCTTGTTTGTTATGACCCGCATGCTGTCTAGTGGCTCTTGGGTTCTTCCGGTTACTATTATTATCTTCCTACCCACCAGAGCATCACTTAACTCTCTTACCACCTCATCCAATATATGATCCCTTGAAGCCACCTTGGCGGTACCCTCTTTTACGTAAGGATCGACGAAGTGGATACCAAGATCCTTCAATTTTTTTATGTTATCCATAACAACAGGATGTTCGTACATGCTCTGATGCATGGCTGGAACTATCATCATGGGTATCCCTGATCCCATGCATGTAGTAGCAAAGGTGGTCACAGGCGTATCGTCAATTCCCTGAGCTATCTTTGATATAGTATTTGCAGTTGCAGGAGCTATCAAGTAAAGGTCTGCCTTATCTGGAACCTTTCCGCAAAAACTCACGTGCTCGACCTGACCAGTTATTTCGGTGATCGGGTCCTTTCCTGAGGCAAATTCAAGAGAATATGGGTGTATTATCTTTTGAGCCCACTCGGTCATCACACAGGTGACCTCGGCGCCTTCTCGAACCATCTCGCGAACCAATTTTACACATTCCACCGCTGCGATGCTGCCTGTGACTCCCAAT
The DNA here is from genome assembly GCA_003560595.1 of Thermoplasmata archaeon. GTDB lineage: Archaea > Thermoplasmatota > Thermoplasmata > Halarchaeoplasmatales > Halarchaeoplasmataceae > Halarchaeoplasma. The sequence goes on from PWKY01000033.1 coordinate 41,346, forward strand.
ACTATCTTTTTCCCCTGAAGGTCTGAGCCTTTAGAACCTCTTATATGATTGGAAGGATGCATGTTATGTAGATAGGGGGCAACGTATTTTATTATTTCTCCCAATATGGCACAATATTTAACTAAGTCCTGTCTTATATTATGTTATATGGTACCATTACTAAGTTTAGGGATACTCGTTTGTGTAGGACTCATAATTCTAGTTATAATAATATTGATAATCGCATTCTTCCTTAAACTTATGATCGCATTTTTACCGGCTACCTTGGTGGCGATTTTGGTTTTCCTAGTGACATGGGATTGGTTCCTTGCAGGGATCTCTTTCGTAGTTGTCGCTTTGATTCTGGCGATATTCGATAAAGCAAGGTGAGGGTCAATTATCGAGCATTTGGCCAACAGCGGCATCAGCGAGTTCTAAAAATTCTTCTATTTGATCTTTTGGAACCGTTGCACCGGCGGCTATGTCGTGACCTCCTCCACTGCCACCAAGTTTCTCACATATCTCTCTGCACATCGACCCCAGGTCAAGGCCCCTTTCGACCAGGTCCCGGGTACCCCTGCATGAGATATCAGCCCTATCCTTCAATAATGTGATACCAAAAGTGGGTTTACTCTGTTCAAGGAAGTAAAGCATCCCCAAGCCGGCAAGTTCCCCCTTCCTGGTCTTTTTATCTTCATAAAAAAACTGTATGTTCGAAAGACTTTTTATCCCCTGATCTTCCAACTCCTGGAGCCTTCTAACCATACTCCATCGATAATCCTTCCTCAATTCCCTAGCTTGCTCCAATGCTTTATCATCGCCAAGGCAAAATGAAAGTGCTAAGCCCGGTTTAGATACTCTTGCACAAGAGTTTAGAAGCTTATAGAGTATGTCCATATCCATATCAAGGTCTGGATGTATATACTTGGAACCCTTGATACTATCGATAACATGGGGAGGGATATCTTTTTCCAGGAGGGATAAGATCAAAAGAGACGCTAGTTTTCTTTCTTTTTCCTTGGGAAGTTCGTCAACTGGAGCGTCAGGGTCTATATCTAGATCCTCGAGAAGCCTATCTATCTCATCTTTTCTTCCAGATATACCTGGAAAGTAAGGATCACAGGCGTTCATCAGAGCATTTCTTATCCCATCTCCATCGAGATACAATCCCTGCCTCATACGAAGTTTCTTCTTTTCCAAAGCAGTTTCAATTATCCATTTGTTGACTCCTGAGAAACCTCCTACACCCTGTTTGTCCGCCGCCGCGCCAGCCAATCCATATATGGCTTTAGTCCAGTTCGTCTCTTCATAAGTTATAGAGAGTAAAAACGCCAGGGTACCACCACTGACTTCTCTAGATCCATCGATGCCGAATTCATGTGGATTGATTAATACCTTATCGGACTCGACCGTTTTATCGGTGCGATGATGGTCCAGAACTATAACGGGTTCTTCTATAGAGGATATCTTCTCCAGATGGCTGTTTCCTATGTCTGTGAATATGATCGGGAGTCCCGCGGGTATATTTTTTGGAAAAGATGATGAAAATGTGGTGTGAAAGCCTTTTTTGCTTTTCATAAGGGTCCTGCAAAGAACGGCGGCTGCCGAGATACCATCTGCATCGTAATGGGTAACTATCCTAAATTTATCGTACTTGTCAAGTATATCAGCGGCGGATTCTAACCGCTCTTTTAATGCATCCGGTAGGTATTGCAATTTTACTCCCCTTAAAGATTATTTACTGAGTAAGCATCTCTGCCATGTTCCGGTTATATCTCCAACTGTCCGGTAGAACACCTTTACCTTTATAGTACTTTACCAACCTTCGGATCTTTGCTTCTATCTCTTGGAGTCCCTTTCTGTTGTGAAGGTCCTTATTATTTTCATCCATGTGCTCGTGAAGATTGACCGCTTTTTCCATCAAAAATAGCAGGTCCTCAGGGATATCAGGGTAAACTTTTTCCTCCTTCATTATCTGAGAGATACTTTTACCGGTAACCAGTTTTACACTAGGTACACCATGTTGATCTCTTAAAGCTATACCGATCTCTCCGGAGTTCATACCCTTCTTGGCTAGACTGACTATACGTTCTACTATATCCTCCTCTCCCATGGTTACCCATTCGGGAGCTTCGGTTACGGGTGGACGTGTTGAACCGGATTTACCTCTTTTTCTTGCGTGCATTCTTGCCATATTTTTGTCTCCAGATTAGTTGAAGGGATTTCGAATATAGGTACTAATACTTAAACGTGACTATCCACACTATAAATACTCCTTTTTAAACTTTGTTCTATGCTGAGATACCTCGGATCTTTTTTCTAATAGCGGCGATAAAGCGTTTTTTACTCGGCATCTCTATCCCCTTCTCATCACAAACTAGTAAAAGCGCTACTTCGATCTCCAAGTTCATCTCATCTTGCTTTTTGTTGACAGCAGCCATAAGGTCGCTTCTGGATATATCGCCGTTTTTTATCGCCTCAGAAAGCATACTCGGGAACAGAGGCATTTTTTTCCCGATCTCCAAGACCTTCTTAGATGGTTTGAAGCCTATTGGGAAGTCGACGGATCTGTAGTCGAAAGTGATTTCGACATGACCCTCACTTTCTTTAACAAATCCACTTTTTTTTGCGGCCTGTAATAGTTTTTTAGATTCGGAAAGGGTGAACCACCCTAATTCAGTGGCCGGATCATAAATGAAATCTTTTGCCTCTAATTTGGTTGTTCCCCTGCGCGAGAATAAAAATGCCACGGTCCTTTTTAATTCATCTTTTGAGATTGCAACACCTCCTTTAATCCTAAAATCCTTCCTGTTATCATCCCTTCGATCGTCCCATCCATATCTACATTCCCTCCGATATATATATGATGATCACCTCTTTTAGCGTTCCTCAGGTTTAAAATATTTAAGGGCCCGTCACTAAGATTAGAGATGACTATCAATTCGATACCAGTATCCAGGGCTTTATTGACCAACCCCAGCATACCCATATCTTTGATCTCCTTTGAAGGAGAGAGAACTTCTCCTTCGAATATATCTATGGTAAAGATCATGCTGTCACTGATATCAACGGCATCTTTTAAAATGGATATATCCTCGATGCTCTTGGTGGATATCACGACTCTGTCGGCGCCAGACACGTATATATCTAGAAGTGTGTTCATATCATTGACCCCGCAATCGGCCCAAATTTCACGTCTAGTGCTCAGCTTATGGATCAACTCCATCTGGGGTCGGTTCGATTCTATACCGTTGATATCCACGAGATAGATCTGATCGTAATCTTCTAGGGAATTCATAAGTGTAGATAGATCGGTTTCCTCATCTTCAATTTTAAGTTTTTCGTACTCTCCGTTGTTAACGACAACTATCTGTCCATCTTTGAATGAAATTGCGGGTATCTCTTTCATATTATGCAGACCTATGTACTATCTTTATAAAAGATTTCTTTATCTAAGCAGATGATTGAGATAGGCTATGAACTCATGAAGAGGATATCCGTTCTCCCACTTAACTTTGTAGTTCCCATGAACCGTCCTTTCTATCAAGGGTATCTTACGCTGTAGTACCTTTTGTTTTTTCTTCAAACCGGGCACGTCGAGTGTAAATATTCTCCATCGATCACCCCGTAATCCCTTTATCCTGAATGCATAAAGTGGCATCACACTACTAGCTTTGCAAACATCTATCATCCATTCCGCCTGCTCGGTGAGCCTCTCTTCATCACTAAAGTATATAACATCGTGTTTAGACGATTTTACCTCGATAGGAAAGGATATCTCTCCGCGTATGGCGATGAGGTCCATACCAAGGCTGCCTCCGGCTCGGACCACTAAAAAGGGTATATCCTCTATGGCCCGATATCCTTCGATCTCTTCTTTAGAACATGTTTTAGTGGTCTTTTGTAGTACCTCTTCATCAGCGGAAAGTATACCTCTGAGTTCTCTTTCGTATTTGCCAACGGCCATGGTACCTGATGGATCCCTTTGTTTATAGGTATATCGCTCTCAAGGCTCCAACCTACTGGTATCTCTGGGGAATAGTATCCCCTCTCTGATGTTATTCAGGTCCAGCAGCTGCTGTACGAAGCGGTCCAAGCCTAATCCGATGCCTCCGTGGGGCGGCATACCATATTTAAAGGTCTTAAGATAGGACTCAAAATCATCTGGGTCGAGTTCAAGTTCTTCCATCTGATTTATCAAGACATCGTACCTGTGTTCACGCTGACCTCCTGAAACCAACTCCTGTCCCTTGTATTCAAGGTCGAAATAAGTGGTGATAGATGGGTCGTAATCCTTCCTCATAGCATAGAAGGTGTTCTTTTTGAGATGGGTTGGAAATTCTGTGATAAAGAAAAAGTCAGTTCCGTATTTTTCTTTAACGTACTCGCCTAGCATCTTTTCTCCTTCAGTATCTACGCTCTTTTCGTCTTCCCATTCCTTTCCTAGCTCCTCGAGTATCTCTATACATTCGCTGTGAGGGATTTTCTTTATCGGATGCTCCGGAACTGTTACCTCTACTCCCAGCTTATCCAATTTATCAGAACCTTTTCGTTTAACGTACTTCAAAGAATGCTCTATCATATAACCGGTCATGTCCATTATATCGTCGGAGCTGTCGATGAAGGACATCTCAAAATCCAAGGAGATAAATTCCGAAGTGTGCCTTATGGTGTCGAAGTCTTCGGCCCTATAAGCTGGGGCGATCTCGTATACTCTTTCAAGACCGCCTCCCATGAGCATCTGTTTAAACAACTGAGGGCTTTGTGCCAAGTAGGCATCCCGGCCGTAATAATCAACGCTGAACAGTGTTGCTCCTCCCTCGGCACCGGCGGCAACTATCTTGGGGGTATTTATCTCTATGAACCCTTCGTTATGGAAGAATTCTCGTATACCTTCAAGAAGTAGATTGCGGACTTCAAATATCAATCTTTTTTCTTCTTTCCGCAGATCTAAAAAGCGGTTATCAAAACGTGTGTCCATCTCCGCATCGACTTTATCTATCACACCTAGAGGTAGTGGTTTTTCAGCAAAACTATCCACAACGACTGAGGTCGGTAGTATCTCGTAACCAAGGTCGGTTTGATCTGTGACCTGTTTTTTCCCTTCTATCTCTACAACGCTCTCCCGAGGTATGCTGACCATATCGTCGAATTCATCACCTACTTCCTTCTTAACCAGTACTACCTGAAAGACTCCCATCCTGTCCCTTACTTTTAGGAATGCTACGCCTCCAAGGTTTTTAACCTCTTGAAGCCAACCGGCTAGCTTGCATTTCTCACCGTCCTCTAACTCCCTAACATCTGTGGAATATATACGTTTCATGAATTCCCAATTAAAACTAGCCCTATAAAAGCCTTTCAGGGGAACAAAAGTTATAAATCACCGAATCAATTAATGTATATAGATAACATGGGAAAAAACAAATACGATATCAAGAGGGGTCACTTCAAGAACATCGAAGGGGATAAGTTAAAGGAGATCATGGAAAGATATTTTGGGGAGGTCGAAGAAAAAGATGGAAAGCTTTCTACAAAATACGGCGCCATCGATCACCTAGATATATGGGTCGAAGGTAGGACCGGATTGTGGGTGGATATAGAGATGAACGAAGACGTCGAGGACGATGTAGCTATGGATACCATAAGTAAATGGAATAAGTTCCTTTTAGAAACAACCGGATTCAACGCTAAAAAACGTAGAGATAGAGCAAAGAAAAAGGCAAAATCCAAGTGACCATGGTGGACTCGTTTTAGGATTTTTCCATCAACTTACGGATGATACACATTTTTATATGTTTACCGAAGACCGAAGGATACGACCAAATACTTATCCGACCATCCTATTTATAATGGAAGACATAACTCATGACCAATTCGTTATGTCCTTAACTATAACAGTTGAATTGATATGATAATAGTCCGTTACAAACGTCCTCAAAAAGAAGCCCGTGAATGGGAGCATCGACTACTTTTAGATACTGATGATATCATCATCTCTGACTTTGAATTCAAGCTTGAAAAACCCTTTTCACCCTTCGGAGAACCATTGATTTACAGCGGATACAAAGGGATGCTTTTTGACCATCTTGACAAATGGTATAACGTATTAGAGGTAAGGGATGAAAAGGGAGGATTCAAGGGATATTATTCAGATATTAGAACGCCGCCGGTGAGGATCGAAAACGGTTACGAGGCACTCGATCTTATATTGGACGTCTGGGTTTATCCCGATGGAAAGTATGTGATCCTTGACCAAGACGAATTTAAACAAAATGTACTCCCAAATAATCTGAAGGAAGCGGCCCTTCTGACCTTAGATAAATTAAAAAACAAGATAGTTGATGAAGGGTATCCTCCCTCATGGGTAAGGAGAATAAAAGATGAATTATGATAGAGGTCAAGACTTCCACTTGAAATTGAAGAGTTCAACTAGAGGGATATGGAAAAAACGGCGCCGAAATGGTCATTCATTTAAAAGAATATAAACAAATATATCCTAATGAGTATGGTATTACTATAAAAACCTATATAAAGCGTCATACAAACCCCTTATATTTCTACTCATGAAGTTCACCAGGGAACGTCTGACGAAAGGTTTTTTAATAGCACCTATAATCTACAGAGCCCAAAACCTAATTCATGTCGAGGGGAAATAACCTTGGGCAAAAATGCAATCTTGAACTATTTGCAAGCCTAGGTATATCTCCACATGAAATGAAGGGGTCGTTTGGAACATACGCGATAAATATCTGGGGAGATATAAATGGAACCGAACATATTCACAACATACATGCAATCCAAGACGGTTTTCAAAGGTAACAAGGACATACTCAGGCCTACCTATATTCCAGAACAATTACCTCACAGAGAGGATTATATCAATGATATGGCATCGATCATGGTCACTGCACTCAGGGGCAACCGCCCTTCAAACGTGCTGATATTTGGAAAAACCGGTACAGGTAAAACGGCCGTTGTTAGATATCTTGAAAGGGAAGTTGAAAGACTAAAAAAAGAGGATCTCGATAGTGAATTTGAATACGAATTCGATGAATTCAACGTTGAAAGAGTAAAGTACGTATACATAAACTGCGAAGTAGTAGATACCCACTACGGCGTTATGAAAAATATCGGTAATAAATTTATGAACGAATGGAGTGAACAGATACCCTTTACCGGTTGGCCCATGGAGAAAGTTTATGAATCACTCAAAGAAAGGATAGACGAAGAACCACGCGTAGTGGTTATCATATTGGACGAACTAGACAAATTGGTATCAAAAAGTGGTGACAGTGTTTTGTACCACTTATCAAAGATCAACTCGGAATTAAAACAAAGTAAAGTTAGCCTTATAGGTATATCGAACAACCTTAAGTTCACCGAGTTCTTGGACCCACGTGTAAGGAGTAGGCTAGGTGAAGAGAAATTGATCTTCCCTCCCTACAACGCAGACCAATTAAAAGACATACTTTCAGAACGTGTTGAAAGAGCATTCAAATCCGATGAAGTGATGTCAGATGATGTCGTAGCCCTTTGTGCAGCTCTTGCAGCCCAAGAACACGGCGATGCTCGTCGGGCCCTAGACCTTTTAAGGGTTGCTACTGAGATCGCAGAAAGGGAACAATGTCCATCTGTAGATACAAATCACGTTTACAAAGCTAAAAACAAAATAGAACAGGACTGTGTTCGAGAAGCGGTGATCACCCTTCCAACTCATTCAAAAAATGTGATGTATGCCATATTGTTGAGCAGGGTCAACGGTTTCAAAAAACTGACCACGGGAGAAGTCTATGCAGCCTACAAAGAGATATCTATCGTCTCAGGCATGGATCCCCTGACCCAGCGAAGGATCACCGATATAATTTCAGAGTTAGATATGTTAGGCCTGGTCAATGCCAGGGTTAAATCCTTTGGTAGAAGGGGTCGTACTAAAGAGATCCAGCCGAGCGTTCCTGAGTTAGAAACGATACGTACGATAGAACAAGATGAAAACATAGTTCCTGTAAAGACGCTTAGGACATTCGAAGAGCCGCGGCAGATGAAGCTTATTTAGGATCGGGAGGGCGTTTAAAGTAATCATTGTCGAAAGGTTCGTCCTTCCCATCTTCTTTTTTCCACTTAGAATAAATATGTTCAACTACAAATGGCCCGACTATCAATAGAGTCAAGGAGATACCAAGATTGTACCAGCTGTTGTTGGGAACCTCTTCAGTTTTCCCCATATAAAGTAACTTCATGATCCCAAACCATGGTAATTGTCCCCTAGCAACACCGATTATCCATTCATCTCTCACCGGAGCACGACATATGTTTGTAGCCTGATCATACCTTCCGGTTCCATCTGCACCTATGTTATTATCCCCCATGGTAATATATCCGGATTGCTTCCTGGCTTCGTCGTCTAAAAGATTGCTTAGATTTATATCGATACGAACGTCTTGGAATCCATAATCGAAAATGTAAACCGAGCCGGTAAGATCGTACCATCTGTCACCCTGCGAGGTAGTCCAATCGGTACCGTATTGAAGCTGCTTTAGTTCAGGGATATCAAATGAATCTCCTGTGGTCTAGTTCAATTCTAAATAAACTATCGGTCTATGGATGATCGGAGTTCTATCTAAATTTCCCATAGGTCTATAAATTATCACATCGCCATATTGTCCGTATCTACTATAATCGTTGGCCCTGCCTTCCACATAGGATACTACTTCGACCCGAGCATTATCCCTAACAAGAACGATATCCCCAGTATCTATTATTCCAACGGTACTCCGTTGAGAATGACTCATGCTCGAAGATTCTATCACGACCATAGGCGGCCATATACCGGTGTAAGCATATAATGAAGCTAGTATTATCCCGAGAATTACTAGGGAAACGAGGATTTCTCTCCCTATTGTAAAGAGTTCTTCATTCCAATCGTCCATGCTATTCAACCGATCGATGCCGACCTATATGATCATTCATTTCTTTCTGGTAAAAATCCGGTCCTTATCAATTCAAGAGATATCTTTTCGATACCTTTGTGGATATCTTCGATCCTTTTACCACCTGTACAAACCACTTTTCCCGAACCGAAGAACAACATCACCAATCGAGGTTCTTCCATCCTGAATACCAAGCCGGGAAATTGCTCAGGTTCATACTCGATCCTTTCAAGTCCCAAGGATATGGCTACCGAATTTAAATTCAAAGGATGGCCGAGGTCGGTGGTTGCCACTATGTTTTGCACGGTGACCTCGGGTTCGTCTAACACTGCTTGGTTTTCTTTGGAAAGGACCTCTTTTAGATATTCAACGGTCTTGTCTATCTGTTCAGTTTTCGTGGCACCGGTACAGACCATCTTACCGCTTCTAAATATGAGTACCGAAGTTCTGAGTCCCCTTTCGCGTACACGATAAATTACTCCCCTGAACTTCTCTGGATCATATTCTGAACCCTCAAGTATTTCATGAACTTCGTCCAAATCGAATGATTCTCCCAATGTGGCAGAGGCCACTACATTTTCTACATTTATATCTGTCATATTTTTCCCACCTTTTTGGGATTTTTTTGAACGAGAAATAATATACTTCCCGTATCTTTTTTTATCTATATCAATCGCCTATCGATTCACCATTTATAAAGGTTCGCTTAATTTCCCGCAAAAAATCAACATCGAAATACGAAAGAATGATAAGTAAGTTTACTATTTCGTTTTTGATGAACAGACCTAGTGTTGACGAATATTTCATGGCCATGGCAGAATTAGTCGCCGAGCGTTCTACATGTTTAAGAAGAAAGGTCGGAGCGGTGTTGGTTAAGAACAAGATGGTGCTGAGTACAGGTTACAACGGTGCCCCTAAAGGCCTTTCACACTGTGAAGAACTTGGTGGTTGTATAAGGCAGGGAGAAATACATCCGCCTTACCTTGATATATTTATAGAAGAATTTTCCGACAAATATGGTATCAATAACAAAGATGAGGCAGTAGAAAAGATCAACTTCTTTCCCAAAAAAGGTGATGTAACCCCTTCGGGTTACCGGCATGAATTGTGTAGAGCTGTTCATGCAGAACAGAACGCGGTTATCCAAGCGGCGGTATCGGGTATATCTATCAAAGGAAGCACCATATACTGCACAACTTACCCATGTGTGGTTTGCACTAAGATGCTGATAAACTCCGAAGTCAAGAAGATAATCTACGATAGTGAGTACAAGGATCCACTATCTGAGAACATGTTAAAACAGAGTGATATAGAAATCCAGCGGTTCAAAGCAAAAAGCAAACAAAAGAACATATCTGAATATTTTTCATAAATATAAAAAAAGAAAGGGGTTGGTATCTATAGGCTGAGTGCGTCTACAGGACATACCTCAACGCAATTTCCGCAGTCTATGCAGTCATCACTGATGACAGCTATGTCTTCTATTGTGATTGCATCAACCGGGCACTCAGGCTCACATTGTCCACAAGCGATACACGCTTCATCTACATTTACGACCATTGTTATCACGAACATCCGATTATATCGTGATATATATCCTTTTTCCCTTTAAAGCGATAGTGCATCGACGGGACAAACTGCAACACAGTCTCCTATGTCATCACATTTGGACTCGTCTACCTCTGCTACATCCCCTAGGCTCAATGCATCAACAGGACATGCTTCAATGCAAAGGCCACAGGCTATACATTTATCTTCATCTATTTTGACTACCATTTTATCACCTTAGTTGATAGATATAATGGTATAAATCATTTATCCTGCTTCTTTTTCCATCTTTTACGGTAATAGATCATCAAAACCGCCGCTAGTAGTGTGCCCATGATCAAATATACATAGGGGGGTCTAAACAAAGCCTCTGTTGAAGATAAAGGGGGTATATGTTGAAGTTCCTTCATCCTCTGGGCTGCTAATTCATCGCACACAGGCATCATCTCTATGGTTTCTGAACCGGTGGCTTGTACGAATATTTTACTCGCATAAGTACCGCCCATCTCATGGGCAACAAAGAAGTTTAGATCGGGTGAATACCACCATGTGCCGTATAAAGCTGGTAGATCTTCTACATCAACGATATACATCAAATAATCGCTAGGACGAACATCTACCCTTCTTTCGTCTGCTAATTCCATAGGTTCCCATGTTCCGATATCAAATTCAGTATGCACAGAAACTTCGGTTTCTTCTATTATACCATCGTGAGAGCCTTCCAGATCTAGATCGGAATCCTCCCAATATATCGGAAATTCTATGGCATCGTGCTCGTCTAGCATCTTCTGTTCTTGTGATTCAGGCAGGCCTCTTATGTTAAATACTCCTCCATAGACGCCTTCCATCACTGCAGATGTCGTCTTAGTAAAGTTCGTTTCGCTCTCTTCATCCTTGCTTAACAGATCCAACGCTTCGTCGAATTCAAAAAACAAGGAAAGCATACGGTTCCCATTTAAATAAACATCTACATCTTCGTAATAGATAGAAAGATCTGTTCCATCCTCTTCAAAAAAAGATGCGTTCGTAGCTTGAAATCTACCTCTATAATTCCACTTTGAAGTTATCTCGATACTATGAAGAGTCATATTGCTTTTATAAAAAAACATATCCATGGTAAGCTCATTGGTATAATGTATATGCCCTTCACCTGCCATTATCCTTCTTTCTAATGGATAATCCGATTCCATATCATGTACACCCTCCGCGATGGCATCACCCTCTGCATGATATTCAATCGTTGAGTGAACTCCTCCACCACCTTGAACACGCAGATGGTAGGTATCTTCTTCAACCGCCACGGTATGGATTATTTGATAATATCCTGCTTCGCCTTCGATCTCATGTTCCTTATGAGTATAACTATCAACGAAATCGTCCAAGTCAACGTTCATACCTGGAAAAAAGAAATTTACTACTTCCGCTTCATCTCCCATGGCCCATCTTTCACCTCTCTGCATAGGTTCGCTCCTTGCATTTAAAGGAAAAAATAACATGCACGAAAGCATAAAGACGATCAAAATCGTATTTAACTTTAGCCTGTCAACCATCATTTAGATAAAAGCATCACCTGGATATATTAGTCTTTGGGTATTCCGTATGATCCACCGAAAAGATTTATTGCATCCATACATCATGAGAATTTCATGCGACTGATACTCGATGAAAACCTTTCTATCGATGTTAGAGAAGAGATAAAAGATATACAAAGCGTTGAAGAATACTTGGATGTGGATCAAAGCCACAAAGGTATATTAGACTTTGAATTAGTGGATATGATGGAAACCGAAGATATACTTGTGACAGGCGATTTAGAACTTCACCGTAATATGTTAAAAATCTGTAAAAAAAGTGTGTATTACGACATTCAAACCGATAACATACTCGAGGTACAGATAAAGGTACTATATTATCTCAAGGGATACTCAAAAAAGTGGATGGATAAGGAGAAAAACAATTTTGATGCGGTTTCCAATCCAAACACCCAACTCAGGAAAAGATTCGAAGAGTTGAAAAAGGAGAACTCGGATCTGAAGGTTCGAGTCAACGTACTAGAGGGAAAACTCAAATCCGTTCTAAACACCGCCCGTTCTGCCCTTGAGGATTGATCCTTCGGAAAATTATATGTAGAAGAAGATGCATATTATTAAAGTGATTGATATGTTAGGGAGCTTACTCGAAAAGAAGTTAAAAGAGCTGAAGGGCACCACCCTGTTAGTCGTGATGGACGACGGCATAGCCTTCGCTGGTAAACTGGTAGAATTTGACAAAACCACCATCGTTCTACATGAAGTTTATCAGGGATCCGCCATGAAGATAAGCTGGGGGGACGTTTCGTCAGATAATAAAGAAGATATCAAAGAAACCCTTAGAAAAGGTGGTAAATATGGGTTCGTCGACTGGACATCAGTTGCACTAAAAGAACTCTATATCAGTGTTGATCACGTATCAAGGATATGGCCTTGGGAACTCAAGTCAAAAGAAGAAAGAGTAGAAACGCCGCTTCAGTCCGAACCGATCTACTATAAAGATCAGGTTGAAGTTAACAGAGCCATGGGCATGGATATGCCTGATTCTCCGTTCTAAATACGTTGACTCAGTTTCCAGTGATAGCTTCTAAGCGTTGTTCTAGGTTATCCTTTATTTCTTTTCCCTTGTTTTCCTCCCCAAAATAGTCCACCCTCGCTGCGATAGCTATCTTGTTTGCTAGGGCTCTAGCTACCTTCCCTCTAACTTCAGGCGCGGATCGATGGACTATGGGATGTTGAAGTATGTATCCATGTTTAGGTGGAGGCGTTCCTTTTTCAAGATGTCTAAATAATGACTTTTCAGCACCAAGCACCTGTATCGTACTGGCAGGCATCATGGCTAACTTCTTTAGAGAACCAGCATGAGCTATCAGCTCCCCACCTAACCTGGGCCCAGTTAAGAAGGTTATAGAAGGAGCGATCTCGTCCATGGTGTTCTCAACATAATCTTTCAGTTCGTCTCGATAATCTCTTAATTCAATTATCTTATGGGATAGTGCACGCAGCAGTTCTCTCTCCTTCTCCGCCATCGGGCTTCCGACGGAATCTATCCTTTTTCCAGTGGCTTTTTCTATCGATTCTCTATCTCCGCACTCTTTTATCATCTCAAGCTCGTCCTCACCTTCATCGAATAATTCAGGATAATGAAGAGAGTACCAATCACGCAGCCTTTCTGTTAAGATGTTGACTGTTTCATTTAGGTCTTTTATCGATCCTACGGCTTTAGCTAGATGTTTATCTACATCCACCGATCTTCTTATACCCTCTCGACCTTCGATTATAAGGGCCTTCTGCAGAAGATCCATGCTGTAGGATCTCTCTTCAGGAGAAGGTAAATTCACTTCGGTAGAAATCATCTCACCCAGAGGAGATAATCTTTCCGAAGTAACTTTCAATCCTTCACCTACTTCTAAAGCTAGTTCCTTCTCTTCTTCGAGTATCTTTCCTTCACTGATCAGGATCCTCCTTTGAGCGATCGATTCAGGATCCTTTGGAAAGAGCCTTTCGTCGATGATCTTACCTTCTTTAACTAGGAATGAGCCGAACCAATTTGTGATGAGTGATGTGTTTTTCATAGTTACCAATGTATCTCAAGTATTCCCAAGGTTATATATGTTTTGAGTTCTAGTGTTCAGGCAGCAGGAGTATCTTATCCATATACTTGATTATCTTCACAGTATCTCCCTTGCTCACATAACCTTCTGGTTTGACTAGTGTCTTTGTCTTATAATCGTCTGGGTCAAGAACTTTGATCTCCTGCTCATCTTCCGAAACTATGACGGATTCCTTTATTATCTCCTCGCCACCGATCACTTTTATATCCTGAACATCCCTTTTATCAAATGTGACAGGCTTACCTGTTTTTAACTCAGTCAAGGTCAGATGTCCACTACTGGTCCTGATCTCCTTCACCCTATATATACCGCCCTTATGTTCGACGAAATCCCCTCGCTCGTAAGGGGGTATTCTTACGGAGTAAGTGACTTTATATATCTCCTGGCCATCCTCTCTTCCAGCCAACTTACTGGAAACGGTTATTTCTCCACCGAACAACTCGGATATCTGTTTGGAAAGCTTTCTACTAACGCCGTTATCGCTCATGTAAAAATCCAGACCACCATGCTTCTCCTCCATAGAAGTTACAAATATTGAGCGCTCGTCTCCCCTCTTTACTTTTACCTCTTTATGTATCTTATCTCTAACCGCTTGTTTTTGCTCTTCAGTCATGCTTTTCTTTGTAGGCCGAACTTGTATGATCGCTTCGTAATAATGCCCGTGTATCCTGCTGCATATGGTACATTGACCGTTTTTAAATATCACTTTAGTTTCTTTGGAAGTCTGTTTTTCAAGATCATGGCACTCCATAATTAAATCAAGTTCAGCGTGAATATTCCTTGGATCCTCCTCGTAGAAATCAGCAGTAAACGAATATTTATCCACCTTATATGACGGTTCGATTGAATCTTCGATCCGTTTTAGCATTATGGAATGCATATCAGGTCTTTCTATCCATCTATGGCCATCGCGAACTGATCCACATGTGGTACATATCTCGATGTCTATCGACGGTGTTATATTTACATCTACATCTTTTAGATAGCAATCTTTGCAAAGACCTTCGTAAAGGTCATCCGGTTCCTTACCACATTCTACACAGAACATATTTTCCTCTTTCTACATCCTAAATATCTGAAGATGTGGTACATCTTCAACTTCGATTATGTCTTCCTCATATCCTAAGCCCATCTCTATGGCTTTTTTAACGCAGTTTTCGCCCACCAGGTTGATGATGGTTGCTTCCTTGAGTTTATCCTCTAAGGAAATATCTTCTACCAGATCACCACCATAGAATGTTTCCTTGACATCTAAATGGATCTCTCCTTGTGTGAATATCTTACCTAGTAAGCCTTCATCACATGCGGCCAACAGCGTTTCGACACCTTGCTCGTACAACTTAATATATACCGACATCGTATCACTACTCTTATATCACGTCAAATTATATTTATTTCCACTAGGTTTGTAAACAGTACCATTTCTACTCATCCTGCCCAATTCCTTTTTGACCTGTGTTTTTGATCTTCCTTTCTCTTCAGCCTTCTCAAGTATTATGTCCTCTGGGACCCCTTCTTCGTAAAACTCTAGCTGTTCTCTTATTATATTGGTGATCTCATGAAGAAGGGTTCTTTCGGATTGAGATATGCCGGATGCAACCAGGTCGATATCCCACACCCCATCGGAGGAGGCTACCTGATTCAAGAAATATCTTGTAACATTGATCGCTCTTTCAGCGTCCTCTGATATCACCTTCTTCCTAAGGTGCAAACGCGCGCTGGCTTCGGATAAACGTACGAGGGACTCTAGCTGCCGGGCGGTTATAGGTATGGTATCCGTGTCCATGCCGCTACTCCTGATATCCATGAAGAAATCTTCGATCTTCTGCATGCACTCGTCTGTCATGATAGGACTTATATTTTTTGCATGGGCGATGTACTTTCTCATGAATTCCTTTGTAAAGTAGGGCTCCAACACTTTGTCTACATCCATTTCCCTTTCATTCATGATCAACTCCCCGGAATGATGAACTTTCAATATGTGCCTCGCTATTTCTAGATCCTTATCCTTATCCGGTTTGTCCATGATCGCAAAGATAAGATCGAACCTTGATATCAGGGGGGATGGTAGATCGATCTGCCGAAATATATTTTCATGCGTCTCGAAACGACCGTGCTTTGGATTTGCAGCACCCAATAGGGCACAACGTGAATTCAACCTGGCGTTGATACCAGCCTTTGCTACGGATATGGTCTGCTGTTCCATGGCCTCATGCATGGAACTTCGATCTTCACTCCTCATCTTATCTAACTCGTCGATTGCGGCGATACCTTTGTCGGCAAGCACCAAGGTTCCCGCCTCAAGTATCCATCTCGATTCTCCCATCACTTCGTCCTTTATAGCCGCGGCAGTCAATCCCGCCCCTGTAGAACCTTTTCCGGAGGTGTACATCCCTCTCGGAGATAGATCTGCGATGTAACGTAATAATTGTGATTTTGCAGTACCTGGATCACCTACCATAAGTATGTGGATATCACCCCTGATCTTCTGTTCATCGGGTAATCTCTTTCTTACACCCCCAAATAATTGTAGAGCTAGTCCCATCTTTTCATCATCCATCTTATTTATACTGGGTGCTATGGAGCTGTATACCTTTTGGAAAATATCATGTTCTTTAGCTGCCTTTTCGATGGCTTCCCTATCTTCCTCTGATAACTCTACTTCATCGTACTCATACTCTTTAACTTCGATACTGTTGACCCTCATGAATATGTCAAAATTTCTTGACTTTGCATTACCTCTGATGGATTTAGGGGTGCCATCTAATATGCCGTTTATAGTGATACGGTCTCCGGGTGATATTTGACCAACTAGATCATCTTCTATCCATCCCTTCAAACGCTGTGGCTGGTCTCCTCCTCTCAAGCCCTCTGGAGTTTCTTGTACCTCTATGTTCTGATAATTCTTAAATTGGGATTCTTCAAGTAAATATATCATTTTGGATTTGCTGGAATCTTTACCACACTCTGAACATCCTCCGGGTTCCTCCATCACGTGAGAACTGAACTCCTGATCTACAAGGGTCTTTCCGCCACACCTTAGGCATTGAAACATCGCCTTTGATATCCGAGGTCTTACTTCCGTGACCTTCCTAACTAATCCATCGATAGCGATGAACTTGGTGAGATCATTGGCTCTTATCTTTCTTATACCTTTGTTACGAGGAGAAGGTAAACCATCCAATCTCAACTTTACATCGGTGCCGTCATCTTCACCCATCATCTGCCGCATTACATCTTGTGCGATCTGAAAAGTTCTTTTTGGATGGTCCAATAAAAACCTTGGAAAGCTATCACCAAAGTGAAGGATGAGTTCTTCATAAGAAACTCGGAGTGACATCTCATCTGGGTAATGGTCCGCTATCTTCATGATCTCCGCGGAGTATTTTTCTTCGAAAAAGTCTTTGAAATTTTCCCTTATCTCTGAGTCAACATACTTCTTTGCCATTCGATCATACCGGATTTGACCTATACAATACCCTGCTGTTTAAACCTTTTTAAATAATCGTGAAATGATTTTACGAAATTATTTATAAAGGATCGATTCATTTAGAGAACGAAGGATCATGTTATCACGAGAAGATGCCATCGGTCTTGTTGGTAAGAAGGTGTCCAACAAAAACCTGAAAAAACATATGCTTGCTGTTGCACAGATAATGAAGAAGACCGCTGAAGAGATCGGTAGAGATGGAAAAAAATGGGAGATCTGCGGGCTCGTTCACGATGTAGATTACGAGGAAACAAAAGATGATCCATCGAGACACGCTCTTTGTTCGGCGGAGATGTTAGAAGGAAAGGTTTCGGAGGATATTTTGAAGGCTATAAAGGCACACAATCACGAATATACCGGCGTTAAACCCCGTACGAAGATGGATAAAGCACTTGTAGCCGCTGATGCCGCCTCCGGTTTGATAATCGCTACAGCTCTAGTGATGCCTGATAGGAAGATCCAAGAAGCTAGGCCGGAATCGGTTTTCAAAAAATTCGAAGATTCATCTTTTGCAAGGAATGTTGACCGAGAACGTATACTATACTGCGAAGAGTTCGGCATGGATCGAGATGATTTTTTATCTCTCGCACTAGAGGCTCTTCAGGAGATAGACGAAGAACTTGGACTCTAGGTTCACCCCTGCTTCCAGTCTACGTACTTCTTTCCTCTCAAGTCGGTTATCAAACCTAAAGCCGCTGTCGCACCTTCACCTACCGCTGCACTTATCTGTCTAGCGCCTCCGGTACAGTCTCCGGCGGCGTACACCCTGGGCATACCGGTGAACTGCTTTTCATCTACCACTAGAGTGTTATCCTCGATGGGGATGCCTAAACTTTTAGCAAAGTCTAAAGAACCGCTGGTACCTTCAGCCACCATCAAGCCGTCCATCTTTTCCTCACCATGATCCATCTCCAAGCCAACTAGTTTATCATCACCAAGAACCCTGACTATCTCTTCTTTAACAACGGGAATTTTTTCCGCTTTTAATTTTTCAAGTAGCTTTTCGTTGACTTCCAGGTCGCTGCCGTTGGTGAATATCTTTATGTCTCGGGTGTACTCCAATAACTCCAAAGCCTCTTTAACAACGAGATCTTCGGAACCGATCAATCCGACCTTCTTATCCTTGAAGAAGGGAGCGTCGCATGTAACGCAGTAGCTCACACCTTTACCTTCGTAGTCCTCCAAACCATCCAATAGAGGCTTCTTATGTTGGATACCGGGTGCGATGATCAAACCCTTGCCTTTATATTCGTTTTCAGCGGTCGCTACGATGAATCTATCACCTTCCAGTTTGACCAATAGAGCACGGTCTTCGAACACTTCGGTACCGAACCGTTCTGCCTGTTCTATGCCCCTATCCAGCAGCTCGGAGCCTGAAACACCTTTTGGAAAGCCGAAATAATTATCGATCTTCTTCGCCTTCCTAAGCAGCTTGTCGGGTTCGTCCAGCACGACAGTAGAAAATTCCGCTCTAGCCGTGTATATGGAAGCGGACAATCCAGCCGGACCTCCTCCGATTACGATCACATCGAATTCTTTCATCATGATTATCCCTTTGCCCATATATGGTAAGAATCCTTTAAATCGTTTTTTATCCATATCATACTTGTTGTTAACAAGGCGATAATATTAATTACATCCTATTTCATATATAATCAAACTCAAGGGTGAGATCATGGATGAAGAAAAGGAGCATAGTCCGTTCAAAGTGATGGTGGTGGACGACGATAAGGACCTCCGTGAGTTGCTAGTAACTTTGGTCAACACATCTGACTGACTGGATGCCGAGGCTTTTTCTTTTTCATCGGGAGAAGAAGCTCTCAGCAAATTGGAGGAAGAAAATTTCGATCTGGTGGTCGCGGACCAACGTATGGATGGCATCTCCGGAATTGAGCTTTTGACCCGTATAAAAGACGAGTATCCCGATATGGTGAGGATACTGATAACCGGTTACTCAGACCTAAGAACCGCTAAGGATGCCATCAACAAGGCCAAAGTACACCATTAATTCGAAAAACCGTCCGATAACGAGGAGATAATATCCACACTGTATCGTGAGTTGGAGAGGTTGATGGAGAGAAAGTCCAGCGAAGTCTTCAAAGTCGAAAAAAGGAAGACGCTGTAAGATTGATCGAGGACTTTCGGGAAACATTTTCCAGTATATCCCAAGTTTGACACTTGGCATCGCTAAAAAGTCAGAAAAACCTATTTGACAGTTTGTAAAAATCAGTGCAATTTGGGAGAAAACACCTTGATTTCTCGCAGATTTTCGGATGTTTTCCATATGATTTATCCCCAAAAAAATTCATTTTGGGGGATTTCAAGTAAGTTATTTTCAAATTTCATGCAAACTGTCAAATTCTATCTGTGAATTATTCCGAATAAATTCATATGATAGGCACTCTGGCTATCTTCAGGAATATCTGTCAAATTATAGGTTTGAAAAAACTTGAAACCGTGGAAACTGTCAAAGTTAGGGTATATCCCGAGTGCATCCCGGTATCATCTCTCTACCTGGTGAAAAAAGGGAAGGACGCTATCAGATAGTCTTCGAATTCGATAATCCTTCTGAGTTCAACAAGTTCTCCTTCGAGTTGAAGGATAACGAGGAGTTATACGACAAATACAAAGCACATATAGAAGATGTACAGGTCTTTGAGAACCGCTATCTGGTAACCGTATCGCTCAAACCATAGACTTAGGTCGAGTATCAGCCATATGATTTCAGTAGGAAAAACCATACAGGGATATACCATATCTTATTATTATCTATGATTGTTTCTTCGAACTTTTCTTTTGTGATCACTATGCCCTCTTCGATGTTGTGTTTCTCCATAAAACTGATCAGTCCTTTCAGGTCACTTTCACCAACGTTGTTTTTGTATTTAACTTCTATAGGTATAAGACCATCCCTTTCCTTCACTACAAAATCGACTTCGTAGACCGATCGCCAATAATATACGTTTTTGGGCAGTATGTCTATTTTACCAGATACGAGATGGGAACAGACGATACCTTCTACTATAGAACCAACGATCGCACTATAAGTTAATATCTTTTTATCGTTACCTTTTATCGCATTAAGAACGCCACTATCTAAGACGAATAATTTTTTCTCTGCTCTTTTACTCCTTTTAGGACTTTTAGAATAATATTCAATGATGTTGATCAAACCCGCTATTTCGAGATAACCCAGATATGTTTTTACGGTTTCGATCCTG
Organism: Thermoplasmata archaeon; assembly: GCA_003560595.1. Lineage (GTDB taxonomy): Archaea > Thermoplasmatota > Thermoplasmata > Halarchaeoplasmatales > Halarchaeoplasmataceae > Halarchaeoplasma. The sequence goes on from PWKY01000033.1 coordinate 62,154, forward strand.
CAATCTAACATATCCCCAATTTTTGAATAATTAGCCCTCTGCCCGTGAGTATTAGCTATGTAATAGAATAATTCTTCAAGTGTTCTAGTATCTCTTATATCGAATAGTTCCATCAGATCACGGTAGAAAACAAGACCCACATAATCCTGCCTTAACCACTTATGAGCTTTAGATAGTTCCTTATCAAAAGTTTCCGGGATCCCACCGTATAGTATATAATCATTGAATAATCTCTTCAATTCCTTCTCATGATGTTTAATTTTTAGATTTAGTTCGTATGGATCGACCGTCAGTGGATCAGAATTACCGTCATCAAGACCCTCTAAGAAACTTTTCAATCCTTCGCTTCCCTTATAACAGCAATATTCTCCAAAAGAAAAAGAATCAGTTTCGAAAAAAGATATCCGTCCAGTTAGGCTTTCAGAGGTATTTTTATAAATCAGTTTACCGGAAGATCCCGATACCACGAATTTGATGTTCATATTTTTATCATAGATACTCTTTATCCATCTGCTCCAGTCCTTAACATATTGTATCTCATCAAAAAAAATGTAACGTTTATCTGTGATGCCATAGATCTCCTCGTGGATATGGACTATCTTTTCTATTACCCCCTCGTCTTCACACATCAATGGGTTGTCGAATGTGAACAGCATTATATTCTTAGGCTCCACGCCCCTTTCCAATAAAAGATCGATCAATTGATACATCAATGTTGTTTTTCCAGTCCTTCTAGCACCGATAATGCCACATATCTCTTTGTCCTCCAGAGCATCTACAAGATCGGTAAACATGTTCCTCCGATATTCCTCTAGGTCCAATGCTCTGACACTACCCGTTTCCCACCAATAATTAGTCCGGACCAATTCACCCATGATGTCATCTTTCGATACCATGAAAGGATATAGCCCTTGTTTAAATATAAAGATTACGGTTGTAATAGTGGCAAATACTCATTTTCTTACTATTGTAATAGTATAATTTTGTAGCATATCTACGATTACAATAGTTTTACTTAAATAGTCTACACTGCAGGTGGATCAGTATCTATCAAAGTGAACGAACTCTTCCACCTTCTTACGCTCAGGCCGTTCTTTCTCCGTCTTCAAAGTGTTCCCTTCTAAGATTTTCTCCGGCTCATCCGAATGTCGGCCGAAGATGACAAGCGTGATGACCGTGTATTCGTCGGGGATCCCCAATGCATCCTTCACCTTCTTTTCACTGAAACCAGCGATGGGATGAGCGATCAGTCCCAACTCAGTTGCTCGCAGTATCATGAAACCGTTGGCCTGCCCTGCGTCGAAGAGATGATACTCCCGACCTTTAACAATACAATCGTCATCCTTTTTTGAAAATACCGCTGCGATCATGGACGCTCGAAAGGTCCATTCATTACCCTTAGACATCACATCCTTCATCTTTTCCAGCATCTCGAGATCACGTACGAACACGTAATTCCAAGGTTGATTGTTAAAGCAGGATGGTGTCAACTGTACCGCATGGATCAACTCATCAAGTGTGTCGTCGTCTATATCCACCCTCTCCAGAGCTCGGTATGCCCTTCTTTTTTCGATAGCTTCTTTCACATCCATATTATGGACTCCTTCATAGATAATACGATGGTAAACTAATAATTTTTTCTTCGGCCTATCGATTTTTAATGAGCTAAGTTCATAAAACTTCTTCTACTCTAGAAAGAAGATGTTCAAACTTATTCAAAGTATCCTTTCCGATCCTTTTTTCCTCTTTATTGAACTCTACCCTCAATCTTTTTTTCATTTCTTGATCGATATATTTACGACTAGCTGGTAAAAGAAATCGTTCTTCACGATTTATATGATCTTTTAATATCTCCGCGTAATCGTTTATGGCTTGCTTAAGTGATCCACAATTAGATTGTCCTTTAACTTGACGTAGTATTTCATACTGTAGTTTTTTAAATATTTTGTCGATTATTTCATGCTCCTCCTCTACACTTTTCAGCGAAGCTCTATTGAATAATTTATCATCAGGATTTTCACCTTCCAATGATATGGCCTTCTCTAAAAAGTTGACCATGAAATGCCTCTCTTTCCTATGGTGTAACCTCCTCTCTATCGTTAAAGCTGCATCATTCATCCATGCAAGTATTATTTTATCGACATCACCGTTTATCTTAGAGGCTATCTTCTGATAGGTGTTCACCGTTCGTTCCATCAGCCGATGTTCACGGATCAATTCTTCGATAGGATCGAAATCCTCTCCATTGAATCCATTTTTGATCTCCTCCCGGGCTAATTCTAACTTAGACTCGATGATTTCTGAAACCAGGGGTTTGAATACGATATCATCTGACATGATTTTCAAATGATCTATATTCGTTCCATTGTTTCTATTTTCTACCATGATGATCAAGTAGGGATGGCCTTTATCACCATGTAGTGAATTTACTACCGTATCTATACCCTTAGGAAGAGTAGAACTAGCCAAGATCACATCAGTATCTTGATTTTCTTTATATAAGTCCACGACCTCCCCACTATCCTTCGCATCCATCACCTCGTAATTCTTGAGCTTGAAGATATTTGCGAGGAGGATGCGAGAAGCTCTATTCTCATCAGCAACCAATATTTTCACATATCTCACCCGGATATCTAATATGGGTCCAAGATGTTAATAAACTTTTTGTAGAATTATATATTTTTTACATTTTTTCTCCCAGCTCGAAGGCGTTAACATTACTATCTACTGCTTTATCGGGCACAGTTCCTTTCACCGCCTGGATAAAACCATCTCTAGGTATAACACCCTCTAGATCATCTTATGATAGGAACCGTTTAACAGAAATTTATATGCGGGCTCTACGTAGATCCTTTTACCGTCCTTCTCTATCATCTTTTCAGTATCTATGGTCAGGATCCAGCCTTCGCTCACATCGAATTTATCCATGAATTTTTCCAGACCGCTCGTTTTTATCTTACCGTATTTTGCTTCGACAGGTATGACCTTGTTACCCGATGTCATGACAAAATCCACCTCGTTTTTGTATGCGTCTCTCCAGAAGAAATCAGTTTCAAGTTGGTTTGCCAGAAGCCACTCGAACACTTGAGACTGGGGGTGAGTTCCTTCTTTGAACAGTAAGCTGCTCGAGAGTACGGTGGGATAGAATCTTCTAAGTTTCCTCTCTGTTTTCCGCTGATTTGTTGAATAATTATATAGTTTTTTTATCAGGAAACTTTTTTCGAGGTAGGTCAAGTAGTTGGAGAGAGTGGTTCTAGAAACTCCCATATCTTCGCTTAGATCCTTGATATTTATCATCTGTCCCGGTTCTCTCATCAGTATCTTGAGTATGGATTCCAGTATCCCCGTGGCTCTTGTTTGGAAGATCGTACTCAGGTCCCGGTATATCACTTTCTCGACCATATTTTCCTCCACATATATCCTTATCCTCCTCTGTTCCGCCTTTCCCACCATCTCCGGGAACCCCATGGTCTGTGTGTAATCCTTAAACGATCTTTTAAGTTCCCTCTCATATAATCCTAGCGGTTTCAACTCGTCGTATCTACCGATGAATTTGAGATATTCTCCAAAGGAGAGTTGTTTCACCTTGAATTCGTACATCCGTCCCGCCAAAGTTTCTTTTATCTCCTTTCGGATGAAGAGCGATTCTGATCCCGAGATCACTATCTTCATCTTACCTTTGTAGAGATCATAGATAGTTTTGATCTGATTCGACCAATCTTTTAACTTATGAACTTCGTCCAATAATACAAGAGTTTCTTCTTCGTTGAACTCTTTTTCAAGCATTTCACGATACACATTCAAAATGTGTCTTATCTTAACATCTCTAAATTCATCCAAAGAGAAATATAGTATGTTTTGCGGATCTACACCGTCTTCTATTTTATCCTTGACCATCTTTTTCATCAATGTGGTTTTACCGGTCCTCCTCAATCCCGTCAAAGCTATGATCTGAGGATCCGACATAAGATACTTTATCTCCTGGTAGATCTCCCTCGGTTTGTAGTCCAGTCTGAATTTTCCCTTCCACCAGGGGTTGAATTCTCGCATGAGATCTTTGATATCTTCCTTTTCAAACATATGTTTCCACCTATGAAGGTATATCGTCCTTAATTTCTATTTCATGAATAACGTATTAATCATATTTTCTATTCTGTGCATACTATGAGTTCCCTATATTATAAATGTTCGTATGAACAAACGCCTAAAGTGTATCAATTCCATCTATATGAGCTAATTCTTCCACTGGCTTCCTATCCTGCCGTTTTCTCCCAAATATTTGCCGATGTGAAGAGTGCAACCAGGACCAATTCGGTCGCCGGGAGTATGATGAAAGCCTTAGCCATACAGGTTCTTCATCTTCTGCAACATCTCCGGATCACGTACGAAGATTTAATTCAAAGGCTGGTTGCTGAAATACGACGGAGCCAGTTGAATACCGGTAGTCAACTCTCCAAATGTATCATCGTCTATCTGAATCTTTTCCAGGGCTATGTAAACTCTTTACGCTATCGATTGCTTCCTTAATCCCTGTATGCATCTACTCCCAACTCGAATGCCTCGACGTTGTTTTCCACGGCCTTCTCCGGCACAGTTCCTTTCACCGCCTGGATAATACTATCTCTGGGTATAACACCTTCCAGGGCGGAGCATAAAGCTCCCACCATGACTACATTCTGTGCTCTTACCTCTCCGGCTTTCTTCGCCAATGAGAGAGCGTTGACCTCTTGTAATTCCACCCCGGCCTCTTTGATCGCCTCGACGACTTCGTCGTATTCTACGTACTTATCGATCTTTTTGGTCACGAGATCATGAGTCTCTCCGGGAGGATGTACCAATCTTTTGTTTGTGAGCACGACACCACCGGGCTTAAGATAATACAGGTATCTAAGAGCCTCCATCGCCTCCAATGCCACTATCATATCCGCTTCTCCAGGAGGTATCAGGGGTGAAAGTACCTCCTCCCCTATTCGCATGTGTACTATGACTGAACCGGATCGCTGGGCTAGACCGTGCATCTCTCCGGATATAACATTCTTTCCAGCGAGCCTACAGGCCTCTCCGATCACGTTCGACAGCATCACCAAGCCCTCTCCACCGATGCCGCACAGTATTATGTTAGTTCCCTTCATTTTTCCGCCTCCTTTTTCTCTTGATACTCTTCATGATCCTCCACGGTGAGCACCGGCTTATCATCTCCACCGTACATGGTTGCAGTCGATTTGATAGCTCCCTTAGGACAGAGCTTGGAACACACACCGCAGCCTACACATATATCCTGATGTATCCTTGCCTTACCATCTTCTTCTGGCATGACCGATATGGCGGGACACATGAAGTTCAATACGCAGGCATGGACGCTTTCACACTTATTCAGATCTATAAAGTAAGGTACTAATTCGCCTCCGGCATGTCTGTAGTTCCTGAAGTGATACAGTGCACATTCTCCATGGGATATCACGGCTGAAACCCCTTGATGAGCGAGAGCTTCCTTTATGATATCAACGTTGTCCTTTACCTCGTAGGAAGATATGTCGTATATCTTCTCCACACCGATACCTTCCAGAACCGGGCGGATCTCCACTTTCTTCCCCTCTCGCCCTCCGGCCTTCTTGGGATTCCCGGGATGAGACTGCTGTCCAGTCATGGCGGTCACCGCGTTATCGAGTACGAATATTGTGACATCGTCTTCATTGTGGACTAAATTAACCACACCTGGTAAACCTGCATGGAACAGAGTAGAATCTCCTATAACAGCGATGGTTTTTTCCTCGGCCGCATACTGAACACCGGCTGCAACACCCATAGAAGCACCCATGCAGAGCAGAGTATCGCTCCACTGTATCGGCGGTAAGCACATCATGGAGTAGCATCCGATGTCGTTTGCAAAGAAAACTTTATCTGGATCACCAACCGCCCTGCGAAGAGCCCAAAAGGTTGCTCGATGAGGGCATCCAGCACAGAACACCGGTAGTCTTTGTGGAAGGATCTCCGCATACTTTTTCATCTTCCTGCAGTGCTCTTTGTAATCGAATGGTGCTTCCACTCCGGTTATCTCTGACAATCCTTGTATCACGGAGGGTATATCATACTCGAGAGCCTCTGAGAGATGACCGGTTCGCTTACCGTAAACATCTACATCTTCGACCAAACGCCGGACAACATCCTCTATGTATGGGGATAACTCCTCCACGACCACGACCTTGTCCAATCCTTCGCAGAATTTCCTGATGAGCTCTTCTGGCATGGGGTTGATAACGCCCAGCTTCAATATCTTAGCTGATAATTCAAGTCGAGAAAGGGCTTCAACGGTATAGCTGTGAGCTACACCTGCGGTTATCACACCCACTTCTTCTTCACTTCCACCTTCATCCATGAGTTTCTTACCGTCGAAGTACTCCATACGATTGAGTGAACTATCCGCCATCTTTTCGCGTATCTTTTCCATCCGCTCCAACATCTCCTTCTTTCCTTTCCTGGCAAGTTCACCCACTGAGGTGTATGGGCGTTTCATGTCCTTCCAGGAAACCTTTTCGAACGGTGTTCGATCCATGGGTCCCAGCGGTACGATCCCGCTCTGGTGGTTCACCCTCGTCGTTGTCCTGATCAGAACCAGGGTTCCGAATTCTTCAGACAGTTCGAACCCCTTTTTCACCATCTCCATGGCCTCCCGTGGTGTACTGGGTTCAAGCATGGGTAGGTACGCTGTTAAACCGAACCATCTACCATCCTGCTCAGATTGGGAAGAATGAGCATGAGGGTCGTCGGCTATCAAACATAGGCATCCACCGTCCAAGCCGGTGTAAGCCAAAGTATACAGAGCGTCTGAGGCAACGTTGGTACCTACACTTTTCATGGATGTGAGCGAACGCTTACCAAGCATGGCACCTCCGGCAACGGTCTCCAGGGCCACCTTTTCGTTGGCCGCAACTTCGATCCTGAGATCATACTTATTAGACGCCCTTTCAAAATTATCTAATATCTCGGTCTGCGGTGCTCCCGGGTAGAAGGATACAAGCTGAACGTCGGCCTCCAGTGCCGCACGTACTATGGCTTCGTTGCACAGCATGTACGCCTCCCTTTCCTCTTCATCTATCACATCTTTGAATGACATATCATCATATCCTCTTTTTATTAAGATACCTCTCTCGCACCCTGTAAAGGAGTGTTCCTATCTTAACAGGGTGATTAACCTAGTGTGATTTTATTCTTTTGGTACTTCTCTAAAAAATTTTATAACCTAATTGTTTGTATCAGTAACTAGAGGTATCGGTATGATATGGTCGGTTGAGAAACCAAAAAACGAGATGGAGAGGTTGATCGATTACACACCTGGATCTTCGGAAAGGGATGAACTGATTAACGAATTGAATACTATAAAAGACGAGGTAATCGAGGTCCCCTTGATGATCGATGGTGAAAAGATTAAAACGGGAGAGATCAAGGAAGTTCACTGTCCTCATGATCACGATAAGGTTCTAGCCAGGGTGCATCTTGCCGGAAAGGATGAAATAAATACGGCCATCGAGTCCGCACTGAACTCTCATAGATGCTGGTCCGAGCTGAATTGGTATCATCGAGCGGCGGTATTCAGAAAGGCCGCAGATCTATTGGCAGGCCCAAGACGTTTCAGAAATATCGCTGCGATAATGATGAATCAGTCAAAAAATCCATATGAAGCCGAGATAGATCTCGCCGAGCTGGTTGATTTCTGGAGACTGAATTCGTACTACATGAACTTCATATATAAACAACAGCCCGATCAAATAGAAGGTGAGATGAACAGGCTAGATTGGAGGCCTTTAGAAGGATTCGTCTTGGCTATATCACCCTTCAACTTCTATTCCATAGCCGGAAATCTGCCTTCAGCACCTGCCATAGTTGGAAATACTGTGATATGGAAACCGTCTCTGAATGTATCATTTTCTAATTTTGAGATAATGAAGATATTGATGGAGGCCGGACTCGAAGAGGGAGTAATAAACTTTGTACCATTTCCCAGTGAGATATCCGGTCTGGTCACGAAACACCCTGATCTTGCGGGACTGAATTTTACAGGAAGCTACGAAACCTTAGTTCATCTCTGGAAAGTGATCAATTCAAATATAGAAAACTATCGTAACTTTCCAAGGATAGTCGGTGAGACCGGTGGTAAGGATTTTGTTTTCATACATAAATCCGCAGATATTAAGAACGCCGCTTTGAACATAATTCGCGGTTCTTTCGGGTACCAAGGTCAAAAGTGTTCCGCGTCATCTAGAGTATACTGTCCTGAGAGCACTTGGGATCGGTTGGAGGATATATTGAAGAAAGAGGTATCTAAGATACCGTGTGGGCCGGTGGATGATCTTAAAAGTTACATGGGTGCGGTCATAGATGAAAAGGCATTTGATAATATCACGAGTTACATCAAATATGCTGAAGAAAAGGAAGAATTCAATATAATTCTCGGTGGTAAATTTGATTCAACTAACGGATGGTTCATCGAACCGACCATAGTAAAAACCGAAGATCCTCAAGGAAAAATGATGAGTGAAGAGATATTTGGACCTGTAGTCACCATATATCTGTATGATGAAGAGGAATACGAAGAAACCTTGAAGCTGTGTGACCGGACCTCTCCTTATTCATTGACCGGATCCATATTTTCCAAAGATAGCCATGCGACACATATGGCTGAAAGGCTGTTAAGATATTCTGCAGGTAACCTTTACATCAATGATAAACCAACCGGTGCAGTGGTCGGCAGACAACCCTTCGGAGGCACTAGACATTCAGGTACAAATGACAAAGCGGGTTATTGGACTAATTTACTTAGATGGATGAATCCAAGATCCATCAAAGAAACGATCTTACCCGCCGAGGGCTGGAGAAGGAAATTCATGGTTGATTGAACAACAAGATCACACATCCAAAAAGGATCGGATCTCCTTCAACCGTTTTTCATCACTCAGCCTATCCTTTACAGGATTTCGCTCTCCCAACAACTCTTCGTTGTACGTGGGCCTTTCTTCTCGATAAAATACTCCGATGGGTAATCTATCGGACTCCCGGGCAAGCTCCATTGCTTCGAATTTTGTGGATCTAGTATCTTCCAACTCATCCACCAAATCGTTGTATTCCTCATAGTAATCGGTGAAAACCACACTCGGTTGAACCACGTCGATGTGGGCGAAACCCGGGTGTTCGACCGCCTGAACTATCAGATCCGACATGTGCTTTACCTTACCTGCGTACCCTCTTGCCACGAATGATGCCCCTGCTGATAACAACAGTCCGATGGGTTCGATGGGAGGTTCAACGCTTCCCATGGGCGTTGCGGGTCCTTTAAATCCCTTCGGACTGGTGGGGGATGCCTGTCCCGTGGTCAGGGCGTACGCGCCATTGTTGTGCACTATCACCGTAATATCGATGTTCCTTTTCGCTGCAAAAAGAAGGTGGGCTAATCCTTCACCGTAACAATCACCATCACCTCCGAATGCGATGATCTTCAGGTCAGGATTGCCTAACTTGATACCTTCGGCACTAGCCACTTCACGACCGTGTAATGAATATATCCCGCTGAGATCTAAGTAGTCGAATATCTTCCCGTGACATCCAATCCCGGTGGATATGACTATATCCTCCCTTTGTATGCCGTTCTCTTCTAACTTTTTAACGGCCTTCTTCACCGCCGCCAGTATCCCGAAGTTTCCACATCCGGTACACCATGTTATTTCCGCACCGGTATCCAGATCGCCGCTCATCTTATCGCCTCCTTTATCTTTCCAGCCAGATCCATGGGATCGAAGGGCCTCCCATCATATCGTTTGATAACCGATGTGGGCTCTAATCCGATCTTATCTTCTAGTAGAGTGCTGAATTGCTGGGCTACACTCTGTTCAACGACTATGGACCTGCCTTCCACATGCTTTTTTAGCTCCCAGGTAGGTAATGGTCTCAGGTATATGGGTTGTACAACTTTTGCCTCTATGCCTGAGCATCGCAGAGCCTCTCTCACACTGAGCGTTGTGGAACCATAGGTGAATATCACGTTCTCACCCGATCCGTAAACGTTGACGGTATGTCGGTCCTTTAACTCTTCCAGTATAGCTTTCTCCTTCATATACCTCTTATCGTGCATGGCAGCTACCTCTTCAGATCTAGATGTCGTTAGACCGTATTCATCGTGCTCTTCACCGTTCCACTTTATCGCCTCTTTGGAGGGGGGGAACGTGAGTGGAGACACTCCGTCTTCTGTGAATAGATATCTTTTGTATCCTGTATCCTCTTCATGCATACGTGGGTCAACAGTTCTCACCTTGGAAGGATCGACATCCATGCACATCGAGCTCTCCGATAGGTGTTTCTCAGTCAGGATTATGCCGGGAGTTTGATACTTCCACAACAAGGAAAGCATATCCGCTGTTAGATAGAAGGCTTCCTCCATATATCCCGGTGAAGCGACTATCCTCGGGAAGTCGCCGTGACCCTGATGTAAAGCAAAACCCAGATCTCCCTGCTCGGTGTATGTGGGAACTCCTGTGGCCGGCCCGGGTCTCGATGAGAGTACGAAAAGAACGGGTGATTCGACCATACCCGCCAAAGAAAAGGCTTCGGCCATGAGTGCGAATCCACCACCACTTGTTCCCACCATGGACCTTGCACCTGCGATGGTAGCTCCGATAGCCATATTGGCGACGGCTATCTCACTCTCCGGATGTACAGCGGTAACTCCTAACTTGTCACCATGTGATGCGTAAAAGTGAAGTATCGATGACGCTGGAGTCATGGGGTATGCAAAGTAGATATCCAACCCTGCGGAAGCCGCTCCCAGAGCTATAACGTGGTTGCCCGGGAACATCCTATTCCGGCAGTCTCCCTCTTTCAGATCCAAGGTGGAACCTACTTTATCCAAGACTTCATCATAAACCAACTTTGAGAAAGCGGTATTATCCTCCTTCCCGCGCGGATATACACTGTTCACCAAAGAGACCAAGGAATCTTTGTTTTCACCCACAACTGCGGCCAGTACTGCAATACCGGTAACACCCATGATCAACTGCGGTCTTTGGAACTCCTTGCTCATACTGGTCAAGGGAAGTCCTATCCCCTCTCCGTTTTCTATCTCATCGGAGTTGTAAAAGTTCAGTCCGTCCGGTGTGAGATTTTTCTTGTGCATCTCATAACTGGTCTTATCAAGGTTCACCACTACATCGGCTCTCATGTGATGGCTGAATAATTCTTCGGTGGAAGAGCTAACAGAGGCAAAATTATGACCTCCTCGAATCAAGCTCTGATAGTCGTCCATCTCAAAAACATATCTACCTTTTTCCAAGAAAAATTTAGACACGGCCTCACCAGCCTTTTTCACACCTTGTCCAGCCTGACCGCCTATTATCACCGTGAATAACTCTTCATCCATAGCCCTTACATCATCTTTAGATACCATATCGTCATCTCCATTTTAGGAAAGGGTTTCGAAGAGGGGGCGAAAGTTCGTCCCCCTCATTTTGTAGGTTTACGCTTTATTCGGTATTTTCTTCCGAAACAGGTCTCTGTGCCATCTTCTCGTTCATCATCAATAGGGCACTGGGGTTATCCCCGACCATCTTCAGCTTCTGCACTATCTCATCGGCAGAATCTTCTTCCTCCACCTGTTCATCCACGAACCACTGCAGCATGTTCACCGTTGCACGATCCTTTTCCTTCTCTGCAAGGTCCACAAGATCGTTTATCATACCGGTCACCTTGCATTCGTGCTGGTAAACGTACTCGAATGCCTCAAGAGGAGTCTTCCACTCCACTTCCGGCTTCTCGATGGTTTCCAGTTCCACGTGACCGCCTCGTTCCTGCAGATATCCCAGGAAACGCATGCCATGGTCCAATTCTTCCTGAGCCTGAAGACGCATCCAGTGCTCGAAGCCGTCCAGGTTCTTCTCTGCGAAATCAACCGCCATTGAGAGGTATAGATAACCCGAGTACATCTCCGCGTTTATCTGCTCGTTGATGGCTTCGGCCATTTTTTCAGAGATCATGAGTTACGCCCCTTAGAAATCCTTGAACCGTTCGCTGGATATGCCGCATACAGGGCATTTTTCCGGCGGCTCACCTTCATGGGTATAACCGCATACCGGACATATGTAAAGTGTGTCCAGATCTATGTCTTTACCCTCTTTGGATACTTCCTGTGCGTCTTTGTACATCTTAGAATGTATCTTCTCAGCTTCAAGTGCATAGTGGATGGACTGCTGCGCTCCTTTATCTTCTTCAAGATGTGCGATGGCATGGTAGGCTGGGTACATATCATGCACCTCAAAGTCCTCTCCATCTATACCTGACTGCAGGTTATCCGATGTGTTTCCTATCATGTCCAGCTGTCTCGCATGGTTCGTTGCATGCACTTTCTCAGCGTAGGCTATCCCTTTGAACAGCCTGGCTATGTTATCCAGTCCTTCTCTCTCTGCCACCTCGCTGAAGATCAGGTATTTCATGTGTGCCTGAGACTCTCCGGCGAAGGCTTCTTCTAACGATTTATCTGTCATTTTTCCCATATATATCACTCCTAATATTTCCATAATCCGTGTATATTACAATACGTCCTAACAAAGAGGACGTCCTTCTCGCTCACCGGGAACACAACTTCTGGTGTATCACCCGGTGATAAAAATGTTCTATAGGTTCTTTCGGTCTTCCTGGTTATAACTTCGACCCACTCTATGTAGTGCTTGTCTTCCATGGGGTGAGGTACCGAACCCACCGTGACTTTTATCCCTTCTTCAGTGGACTCTACCACAGGTAGGTGTTTCTCCGTACCCTCTTCTTCTTTTTTTTCTTCCTTCAACTCCATAGGCTGACCGCAGCACACTAGAGTTCCGATGCCGGTGTGAAGGACCTCGACTACGTTACCGCAGACATCACACCGATACACCTGTAACAATTTTGTCATCTATCCACCTCATCATAAATAAAAAGAAAGAGGGTTTTCAGGGTTTCCGATGGCACAGCCACCAGTCGTAGCACTCGATCTCGCCGTCTTCTTCCTGCTTCCGGCGCTTCTTGAGCATTTCGGTGCTGTTTGCTGGAGGCATTATGACCCTGTCTTTGATCAGTTCGTTCTCTGGCCAGTTAGCCGGTATGGCTACACCTTCTTTATCGGCCTTCTGGAATCCTCTGATCATCCTCAGGAACTCGTCCATGTTCCTACCGAGTTCGGCGGGATAGTAAAGTATCGCTCTGATAGTAGATTTTGGATCAACTATGAACACCGCCCTGACCGTTGTAGATGCGGAGCCCCCGTGTATCAGTCCCAACCGGTTGGCTACCTGACCCATACCGTCGGCGATTATCGGGAACTCGATCTCTTCTCCCAGGTTCTCTTCTATCCACTCTTCCCACTTCAGGTGACTAAACACCTGATCTACGCTCAATCCGATGAGCTCCGTGTCCAATTCTCTGAACTTGTCGTACCTGGTCTGGAATGCGTAGAATTCTGTTGTGCATACCGGTGTAAAATCAGCCGGATGTGAGAACAGTAAGAACCACTGACCTTCGTATTCCTTCGGTAGTTGCTTCGTCCCTTTCGTCGTCTGTACCTTCATCTCAGGGAACTTGTCCCCTATCAAAGGCATCTTTTTTTCTTCCATATATTTCACCTCTTACAATTCTATGTCTATTTAGTTACTCCACAGTCCGTGGATGTTGCAGTATGAATTCGCTATCAATTTTCCCGGTTTTCCTGTTTTGAACACCGCCTTGATCAACGGTTCGCTGTATACCGTGCTGGTGTTCGGTCCTTCCGCTGAAGCGCCGTGAGCTTTGAACGTGTACCTTCCGATCTCGTAGGGATATTTTTCCCCATCCGGATGGAAATACAGCTCTATCCACTCGATGTGATGCTCTGTGGTGTTGGGATGCTCTATCTCCTTTCCCACGGACGCCATCACTTTGATACGTTCGTCTTTCTTAGCTTCCCCCTTTATCTCTATCACGGGTACGTGTTTCTCGGTCTTCCAATCGTCTTTTTGATACATTTCTTCCATATCTATTCACCTCTCAACTTTTTTATTTCTTTTATAATCTCTTCCATATCTGGCAACTCCCGTATAGGGTAGATCTTAACAAAAGATACCTTACCATCGGGACTCACCAATATATTTGCTCTTTCAGAGAAACCGTCCTCTTCTCTGAATATCCCGTATTCTTTTATCATCTTACCATGGGGCCAGAAGTCACACAGGAGCAGAGTGTTATCTATACCTAATTCCTCAGCCCACGCTTTTTTGGATGGGACTGTGTCCACACTTATCCCCACTGCCTCTGCGTCAAGCTCGTCCAGTTTCTCCTTGTATTCCTCCAAGGACTTCATCTGTTCTGCACATATCTTCGTCCATGCCAATGGATGGAAGGAAAGCAGCACGGTTTTCCCTCTGTGTTCTGAAAGTTTGAATTCTTCTCCACTGTTGGATTCCAGGACGAAATCCTTCGCTAGTTCACCCTCCACGGGCCCTTTACTTGTCATGATATATCCCCTCGAAACAAATCACTCAAGCTTCTCGAACTGGTCCTTCGGTGCCCCACACAATGGGCACACCCAATCGTCCGGCAGCTCCTCGAATTTCGTTCCCGGTTCTATCCCGTTCTCTTCATCGCCTTTGTCTTCATCGTATATATATCCACAAATTAAACATTCCCATTTTGCCATCTTATCATCTCCTATGGTCCTATGTGCATACCGGGGAAGTAATCATCGAACTGTTCGAAATCCATGATCCTCTGTAGTTCGGATTCCAGTATGGCATAGTGATTCTCCTCCATGCCTGCCAAGTACTTCATGGTTTCGACCACTTCATCGTCCCGGCCTTCTTCTTTTGCTTTAGTTGCCATATGTTTGTAGAAATCTCTGGCGGCGATCTCCGCACCCATGGCCTGTTCGATTATCTCAGATTCATCGCTGTCATCATCGTACTTTATGAAAGGTATAGGTAGAGGGGTTTCCTCGTCGGTCTTCAACTCCTCTCCTTTTGTTATCTTTTTATACAGCTGCCTGATGAAGTCTTCGTGTTTTTGTTCCTCATCCGCAAGGAACTTGAACCTGTCGCTGACTACAAAGTTATTTGATCTGTTCGCCAGATGGTCGTACACTTCTCTGCTGTTCTCTTCTGCTTTTGCAGCGCCCTCCAGCAGCTCTTCGAATCCCATGTTTTTTATATCCATATCATTCAAACCTCCTTAGAGTGTGCTTACATTTGGGTAACACTTCCGCATCAGTTATACCATCCCACCTATCGTTATCACTCTCGTGCTTCATTACTTTTTCGGTGGTCTTTAACTGTAGGTTTTTTACCCGATCCATATAAACACCTGTTTAACGATACCCTTAAATACTACGAACTATATTAACTTTTTGTTCGAAGTTCGTATCGGTTGCTGCATATATCGTTAAATTGATGATTGATATGCCTAAAATAGACAGAAAAGACAGGAAGATAATCGACATGCTACTTAGAGATGCACGTACACCATTTACAGAGATAGCTCATGAGTTAGATGTCAGTGAAGGTACTGTTCGTAAGAGGGTACAGCGCTTAGAATCGGAGGGAGTCATCCGGGGCTATACTATCGACATCGATCCCGCCAAGATAGGGTATAGATGCGTAACCCTTCTTGGTTTAGACACTGACCCCGAGTTCTTCCTAGACGCAGTTGAAGCGCTGGGAGAGTTCGAGGAAGTGAGGTGGGTGGCAAAATCCACAGGCGATCACATGATCATGGCGGAAGTATGGACCCAAGGCGATGCCGAGCTTTCCGAATTTGTACAAGAAAAGGTGTGTACTATCGAGGGAGTGAAGCGGATATGTCCTGCCATAATCCTGAAGAAGATGAAGTGATACCTATCAAGATGATGGACATCCCCGTCGATGCAGAGGGCACCTTCGTAGAGCGAAAGAACCGCTTCTTGGGTATCGTTGATATCAATGGTGAGGACTCAAAGGTCCACGTTAGGGACCCGGGAAGATTGGAGGAATTACTGTATCCAGGTAATAGAGTTCTATTGGCAAAGGCATCCGGCCCTAACAGAAAAACATCATGGGACCTGATCGCCGCAAGATACGAGGATGAGTGGGTGCTGGTCAACTCGGGTTTCCATCCCCAGATAGCTCGCTGGGTTTTGGAGAACGAAAAGATAGATCCTTTCGGTATAACGGATGGTTGGCAGGGAGAGAAGAAACTCGGTGCCAGTAGGATAGATTTTTTCAATGATACGGAAGTATGTGAACTGTGGGTCGAGGTCAAAGGTTGCACACTGGCCATAAGCGGCAGGGCACTGTTCCCGGATGCGCCTACTACTCGGGGAACCAGACATGTCCGGGAACTGATAAATGTTGTTGAGAAGGGGGGCCGGGCGGGCTTGCTGATACTTGTCTTCCGTTCGAGTGCAGAGTGTTTTTCACCTTATGAACAAAGAGACCCTGACTTCGCGGCGGCCTTCTGGGAAGCGGTGGATGCGGGGGTCGAAGTCAGTCCCATACGATTTTCTTACGAAAAAGGGCGGCTTTATTACAAGGGGAAATTGACCCTTTGTTGATCGGTTCCGGATATTGGTTCACCCCGAGACAAGAAAGCTAAGGTCGTGAAGGATCACATCTTCCATCTTCTTCAGTTCGTCGGTGAATCCGGATCTGGAAAAGATGTAGAATTTTTCGGTACGATCCTCATGCCATCTCACAGAACGGCTTTTTTCTTTTAGAGAATGGTGACATCCTCCACACAGTAGAACCATGGGGTTCTCTACCTCTGAACAGTATAGACTGCCCTTCTCACGAGTTCATTGTATGCATCCGTGACAAACACACCTTTCTATTTTAGAATAGACTATTTCAAAATAGACTATTTCATATTAGATATGTCGGGAGATCTGAGCCTTGCGGCTCTATATAGGAACCGTCGGGGTGCGAACACCTCATCATGTAAATATTAGTATGAAACCGTGTACTACAGAAAATTCAACAACAGCAGTACGGCGATCATGATCACTATGTAGCGTATAGAGTCCTGTAGCGATACTTCTGAAAGCACTCCTTCAGACCAATCCAAATGTAGATCTACTGTATGTTCACTGAGGAAGTAGGCCCCGAAGAAAGAGAGGATCAAGATCACACCTTCTGCGGATATCACGTTGAGATATACCAGGTGCCAGGTGAACCCGGTTCTATAGTATCCTCCCATCAATGCAAAAGTTGCTGGGTTTACCATATTGTTCATGAAGGCCCAGGTCGTCAAACCCCCCACTAAACATAGACCGGACAAAACGACCAGTGGTACCATGATGCTCTCTGGGAGTTCATCATCAGTTTTACCTTCTGAACAGGATAAACGGAATATACGGAATACCGAGAGGGCGGTCAAGAAATGCACACCTACAAGTGAGCCGTATAATATCGGATATCCTCGAGTCGTTTCCAAGAGAAAGTACCTTCCATAGAAGCCGTTGAAAGGAGGTAAACCGGCCATGGATAGCAAACCTATGATCCCGGCGATCGATAAGATAACGTTGGATCTTTTTAGAGAGATCTTCCTTATATCCGCTGTACCGTAGAGGTATATCAGGGCACCCACTGAGAGGAATAATAGTGTTTTGTAGAGTGTATGATTTATGAGGTATAGGATCGCGGCGGAAACACCACCTGGATCCCAAAGTGCCGCCACCGCTGTTATCACACCCATGTGACTTATGGTCAGCCAGGCCAATATCTTCTTAATGTCGTAGTACTTCATTGACACCAACGCGGCGCTCAGCGCGGTGATCAAACCC
>PWKY01000039.1 GCA_003560595.1 Thermoplasmata archaeon
AATCCCGGCCACGGCCCTCAAAAATTTTACTTATACCGGGTTCACGAGTTAAAAATGAAATTTTTAACGAGCAGTTAGAAAAACGTAGTTTTTCTGACTAGAATCCCGGCCCTCCCTTTACATCAAGAAATATCACAAAAACATTAATTACCACTACTCATGTGTTTTAAAGGAAGTAAAATGAAAACTATCGTTATTTTGATATGTGTCGGATTGATCTTACCTATGTTCTTTACTCACACTTCTAGCGTTATCATCGAAAATAACGACGAAACGATCCATGAATCAGGAGACATAGATAAGTACGATTATACGATAAGGATAGATAGCGATGAGGATCTTTCTAGATTTTATGGGGAAGGAACATCAGATTCCCCTTACATGATCGAGGAAGAAGAGATAAATGCCGAAGGTAGGGGTTCTGCAATTTACATAGGTAATACCACATCCCACTTCTTACTGACCAACAATAGCTTGTCAAGAGCAAGTGAAGATCCGTACGATTATAATTGGAATTCTTGCTTAGCATTATATAATGTAACCAATGGTATGGTACACCAAAACACGATCTCATCGGGTGAGATCGGTATATATCTGAAGAACGTTCATAATGTTACAATTGAACAGAATACCATCACTCAGAGTTCCTCAAGCGGGATCTATCTAGAAGGTTCTAACTATACTCATATACTTCAGAATGAAATCCTTCACGGGAATGGAAAAGGTGTCCATTTAACAGAATCCACCCATATCGAACTGAGATATAACACCATATCGAATAATCGACGGGAGGGAATACATGTACAAAGTTCCCATTATAATCACATCGTAGATAACGAAGTCTCAGGGAACAACGTGGACGGCCTTTATTTACAAAGTTCCTTGAACAATACTGTTGACGATAACGGGTTTCAAAATACCGGTGTTCGAATACTTGGTAATTCATTGGAACACTGGTCCACACATAATATATCCGACAAGAATACTTTACACGGATCACCGATCTATTATGTAAAGGATCAGGAAGGCGGAACCATACCTTCAACCATCGCTCAAGCTATATTGGTCAACGTTTCCCATGTAAATATACATGATATAGAACTTGAAACCGGTAGCACGGGACTAGCCATCGCTTTTTCTAGTGATATATCGGTAGATAACGTTTTTATCTCATCTCAAGTACATGATGGGATACATGTTCTTAATTCACCTAACAATAACTTCTCTAACATCCAGCTCACCGGCAATGGGGTTGGCGCCGTATTCGACAACTCAAAAAATAATATGTTAAATTCCGCTACCGTGGTAGACAATCCCTCTGGAGGCTTGGACATCACAGGATCTTCACATCTTCAGATAACGGAGTCCTTTATAGACGGTAATGGACAGACAGGTGTAAAGCTGCACAATTCACCTGATTCTATACTGTATAACAGTACCTTTTCATCCAACGGCCTTGGGGTCAGTGTAGAACAATCCGATAACGTAAATATATCTGATGGAAAATTCGTGGATAACTCAGAAGGGATATTCCTCTCTCACTCGATTGAAACGACGATCTATAACAACACATTTGGCGAAGCGGGCATACGCATGGCCGGAAATATCAAGGAACATTGGAACTCTCATCCCATAGAAGAAAATACCGTTGCTTGTAAACCATTGATATACTGGAATGATCGCATAGGTGGTGATATCGATGATGACGCCGGTCAGATCATAATCACTAATTCTACGGACGTGAATGTATCAGACCAAAAACTATCCGGCGGTATCATAATAGCCTTTTCAGAAGGTATATTCGTGCAGAACGTTACTTCCTATAATCACTCGAGGGATTCTCTGCATATATACCGCTCTCATCACAATACTTTCAATTCACTTGATCTTTACTCAAATCATCGCGGGATATACAACTTTTTATCGGACGATAATAACTTTACCAACATAACCGCTGTTGATAATCATAACGGAATTTTCATGCACCACTCAGATGGTAGTGTTGTATCTCGATCGTACTTCGGTGAAAGTACCGCAGGTATCTATTCATCTTCTTCAAGTAGTATGCATGTAGAGAACAATACATTTGAAGAAAACGCGGATTCAGTGGTGTTGTTCCGTACTGAGTATTCGGTTTTAATAAATAATTGGATGGTAGGTGGCGGTGTATTCATCGATGGTCTTGAGTTACCTCACTGGAATTCACATGAGTTCGATGAAAACGTTCTTAACGGCTATCCTGTCATGTACTTAAAAGACCAAGATGGAGGGGATATCCAAGGTCCGGCCTCTCAGATATTCGTTTCAAACTGTACAGATATCACCATCGAGGACCGTGAATTTTTTGCAGGAAGTGTGGCTTTAACTGTGGTTTTTTCATCTAACATCGATGTAAATAACGTTACCATTGTAAACCAATCGCGATATGGTGCTTATCTTTACTCAACAAACAACATCACATTTACTCAAAACCAGTTCCAAGGAAACTTTCAGGCGGGGATATATGGGAGATATATACATGAAAACAATTTATCTTTTAACGAGTTCCATGACAACCGGTACGGCATATATATCTTGGATTCCCACCATAACTACGTAGATAAGAACTCAGTCTCCGACGGCACCTACGGTATATACCTTCGTAATTCTAACGACAACCACATCTCAAAGAACACTGTTTGGATGCAAAGGATAGGGATCGAAATTTCCATGTCTGAAGATAATGAGGTATCTGGAAATCTTGCAAGTGAAAACAGTTTTTATGGGATAAGACTTTTCAGATCAGACTACAACACGTTAAAAAACAACACTGCGGAGGAAAACACTGGTACTGGTCTATACATCAATAGTGGTCGATACAACGTATTGTACAACAATTCCTTCGCTAAAAACCATGATCACGGCATAGACCTTTTGTACTCGAATTCTAATACATTTTCTTCGGAGATGATTTCACATAATGGGGATTCAGGAGTTAGACTACGCTATTCACACAACAATTCTATCACCGATAACGTGATAGACTCTAATAGATGGTACGGTATCTTTGCTACATTTTCTTCAAATAACATACTAAATCACAACAGCATCAAGCACAATCATTTTGGTGTTAGCTTCTTCTCTTCGGACGAAAACCAGTTCAAGGGTAACACGATAAATGAAGTATCACCTGTTCAGGAGCAGGGCCAAGCCCTTTTGGTGGGTATAGAGCCATGGGTCTCAAATGACCATCTTGCTTTGCATCGTTTGAGCGATTCGGTCCAGGGACATATAACAAATAAATTCCAGTATATAGATGTGGTCCGTATCCAATTGAGTGAACAAAGAACCACTTCCGAAGCTATCGAAACTTTGGAGAACAGGCCGGACGTTAGATTTGTGGAACCTGATTCAAAGGTAGAACTATTGGAGATACCTGATGATCCGGATTATGATCTACTATGGGGCCTAGAGAAAACAAACTCACCTGGTGCATGGAATTCTACCACCGGTGATGGTGATGCGGTGGTTGCGGTTTTAGACACCGGCATAGATTACAACCATGAGGATCTTGCTGATAACATGTGGTCTGACCAAGATGGTAATCATGGATACAATGCTATCGAAGATGATAATGATCCCATGGACGACCACGGTCACGGAACCCACGCTGCTGGGACCATAGGTGCGGTAGGAAACAACAGTATAGGTATAACCGGCGTCAATTGGAACGTTAGCTTGATGGCTCTTAAATTCATCTCATCCAGCGGTACCGGGAATGTCAGTGGTGCGGTAGCTTGTCTTGAATACGTTCTTCAAAGAAAGCAAGCCGGGGATAACATCATCGCCACCAGCAACAGCTGGGGATCTAGATCTTACAGTCAAACATTGTACGAGGCGTTCAAAGCCCATCAAGAAGAGGGCATCCTTTCTATCTCCGCCGCTGGTAACTACGGTGAAAACAACGATGTTCAACCACTTTATCCGGCTTCTTTTAATCTTATTAATACCATATCCGTGGCTGCGAGTGACCAAGATGATCGATTGGCCAGCTTTTCTAACTATGGTCCAAACACCGTGCATTTAGCCGCCCCCGGTGTTGGTATCTACAGCACCGAGCGTAATGATAACTATGGTTACCGCAGTGGTACTTCCATGGCCACACCCCATGTATCCGGACTTGCCGCTTTGGTATGGTCTAAAAACCAAAGTATGAGTATGGTCGAGCTCAAGAACTCAATATTATCACACACAGAGCAGATCCCTTCATATCAACATGATATCATCTCTGCCGGTAGGATGGATGCCGACGGTTCCGTTCATCATGATCCCGATGGATTCTATGTAAGGACCCAGATATCCCAGGGTTATACCGGTTCAGTTGGTACTGATAAGGATATCTTCGTTGCGGTAACCGATGGCATAAGTCCTATTTTAAATGCAGATGTCACAGTCTCATTTGATAACGGAGAGCAACCCATCTCTTTGGCAGATGATGGTCATTCGGTTGATCAGGTGGCCGGTGATGGATATTACTCGGGAACATGGACCCCGAACCTATCTGGAAACGTCACTCTAACGATATCTGTGGATGTAGATGGATATCCTACCTACTCAACTGTAAAGAACATAATCATCCGTGGACACACTGGTTTATCATTGCAGCGATCTTTCAACAATGTATTAAACGATAACAACATAACCATGGCTCAGAACGGCATCAGATTGAGTGGTTCAAGTGGGAATTTGATATCTGATCATGTTTTATATGATCTTACAAACAGAGCTATTTCTTTAGATGACTCAGATTCAAATCGTATCCTCAATAATTCACTCGATGGCAATTCAGAAGGCGTGTATCTTTCCTCTTCCAGTTCCAACGAGATCCTTGAAAACGAACTCAGGCACAACGAGTTAAGAGGGATCGAGATCACTGGTGATTCAGGTTCAAACTACTTGGAAAATAACATGGTGTATAACAGCAGTTACGGTATATACTTGCAAAATAACGCTCATAATAATACTGTTGCCATCAACGACCTATCCAATTCGAGTAGGAACATGTGCCTAAAAGATAGTAGGGACAACCATATCCATAACAATACCGCCACCGATGGTGATTTTGGCATATATATGGATAAAGCACACCATAACATCATAGAACACAATAACGTATCCAAGAACACATTATCTTCCAATAGCAAGGGTATATACCTAGTTTCTTCTCATAAAAATACTCTCTTTGGTAATGATGCCATGGAAAATAGTCATGATGCCATCAGTCTAAAACACTCTGATGAAAACAGAATACATGATAATACCGCCTCGTATTCTGATCGATATGGTATATCTTTATCAGATTCTCAACTCAACGAGATATACGATAACATCGTCAGAGACAACTATCGTGGGATTTATCTTTGGAGTTCAAGTGATAATTTGATCTACAGTAATCTGATGCAGAACAATAGCGGAGCTCAGAATGGATACGGTGCTTGGATATCATCTGGTTCAAATGACAACCATTTACACTCAAATACTGTCATTTACAACGATAATGGCTTTGGTATCAGTGGAAATAGCAATCAGATAGAGAACAACTATGTTAGTTCTAATGTGCGGTATGGGATCTATATCTATTCCCAATATAATATGATATCGAACAACGGCATACATGAAAATGAACATGGCATCTATCTCTGGATGGGTTCTGCAAACAATTCGATAATCCACAATCACTTCTACAATAATGTAAACGGATTGGATGCAAGGAGGGACAGCGATCAAAATTTAGTGTATGGCAATGAATTCACCGACAACAACATATCTTTATTCTTATCCTCTGAACATATCGTTGTCACGAGTAATCACATAAATGGTTCCGATGTAGGTATCCTTGTACTCGATTCAAACAACCGCTTGGAAAACAACACTATCGTGGATTCTAAATCGTATGGAATACTTCTATCAGATGTTACAGACACCAAAGTATTCCTCAATCATCTAAGCCATAACGATGTAAGCATACATATAACAGAAGGGTCTATGGAAAATCTAGTTATTGGGAACACTATAGAGGGTAGTCATAATGGTTTACTATTAAATGATTCCAGCTCAAATCTTTTCTATGGAAATAATGTATCCCACAATGACGTAGGCCTTCATGTGGTCGATTCAGTGGAGGATCGCGTTCATCATAATAATATCCTAGATAACACCAAACAGGTTGTCATAGAAGAGGGTTCCGCTGTGATATGGGATGATGGTGATGGTGAGGGAAATCATTGGTCCGATTATGAAGGAGAAGACCTCACAGGAGACGGGGTCGGCGATACCATGCTGCCTCATCCGGAAGACGATATGGACCATGGTTACTATCGTTTGGATCTCTACCCTCTTGTAGAACCGGTGAAGATATTGACCTATGAGATAAACTTGTATCATGATATCGAAAGCGGAGGGTGGCAATTTATCTCGTTACCCATAGTACCCTATGAATCAACCATCTCCCTATTGCTAGATCCTATAAACCACTTAAACGCTTATCATTATACCGAAGGGGACTGGACCTCTTACTCTTCCTGCAGAGCACAACATTTCAACAATTTTAAAAGAGCGGTTTACGGTGAGGCCTTTTTCATACAAGTAACAAAAAATATTACCTTACAGGTGATCGGTCATGTACCCGTATCCGGTAAAACCAATATATCACTCCACCCTGGATGGAACATGATCGGCCATCCCTCATCTGAGATACAGGATGCTGTAAACATATTACCTCCTGAAGTCACTAAGATAGGAGTATTTAACTCATCTATGGAGTACAATATCCAGTATATAGAGGATCACTCTGAATTGATCTTTGAACCGGGTAATGGATATTGGATCTATAATTCACACGATGAGAACATAACATATCAAGTAAATTGGTGATATACCAAACCTTTTTAAAGTCAAGATGTTTTAAAATTCTTCTATGACAGCCCTCGTGAAGTTGATGAGGCCTTTGAATTGTTTCCTGGCCTCGATAAGTGTCCCTATCGTATTGGTCACCCTTTATGGTCTCGATACATCTCTTTGGCCTTCACTAGTCACCACTCTACTTGGTATGATAGTGGTATCCTCTTTCACGGCCGGCGGTAACATCCTCAACGATTATATAGACCGTAAAGTAGACCGCATCAATCATCCTAATAGGCCGATACCTTCGGGTAAGATATCTCCAAAAAATGCCTTGATACTTTCTGGGATCATGTTCATCGTTTCCCTTTTACTTTCCCTTTTTCTACCACATACTTTACCAAAGCTGATAGTAGTCTTTGCATCGATATTGATGATCTCTTACGAGGTAAAGCTGAAAAAAATGGGACTCAGCGGTAATATTACTATAGCTACTCTCACAGGTCTTCTCTTCGTCTTCTCAGGTTCGATATATGGAGAATTGATGCTACCCTTGATATTAGCTTTACTTGCTGGATTGGCAACCCTAGGCAGGGAGATAACTAAAGATATACAGGATATGAAAGGGGATCTAGATAGGAATACGCTACCCATGAAGATAGGTAAATCAGGTTCTCGAAAGGTGATCTCAATATCTATAATCACCGCGGTCGTATTATCGCCGATACCTTATATTTATTCACTGCTTCCACTTTCTTATCTGATAACTGTGATATTTGCAGATATAATTTTTATATACTCGATAAACTTACTGCGTGAACCGAGACGGGCCCAACGTTTCATCAAGATGGCGATGGGTGTCTCACTGATCGCCTTCCTTGTTGGAGGAATAATATGAACGTCATGGATTACATAACAAAAAAACTGAAGTCCGAGAAACTTCACATGGGTCTGATAGATCCTGCTGAGCAAGAGCCCTCTGAAGCCGCTGATATCGCCGAAGTGCTTGAAGAAGTCGGCAGCGATGCAGTTATGATCGGTGGTTCGACGGGATTGAAAGTTGAAAGTGTGGATGAAACAGTCAAAGAGATAAAAAATAGAGTATCTTTACCTGTGATACTATTCCCCACGAGCGCCGGTACCATCTCTCCGCGTGCTGATGCTATCTATTTCATGAGCATGTTGAATTCATTGGACCGGCAAAAGATAATCGGTGAACAAGTGAAAGGAGCTAGAATAGTAAGAGATGCGGGATTGGAACCCCTATCTATGGCCTACTTAGTGGTTGAACCTGGGATGACCGTAGGTAGGGTCGGTAATGCCGATATGATACCTAGGGATCAGGTCGATCTAGCAGTTTCCTATTCACTAGCCGCCCAATATTTAGGTATGCGGTTTGTATACCTTGAAGCCGGGTCCGGCGCATCGTCACCTGTTCCAGCAGAGATGATAAAGGAAGTAAGATCCACTATAGACATACCTCTCTTTGTAGGTGGGGGGATACGTACGAAGCAGCAGGCCTTGGAGGTAACTGAAGCCGGTGCAGATATCGTTGTAACTGGCACGGTGATCGAAGAAACTGAAGATATAAAAAACACTATAGAGGGTTTGATATCAACGATAAAAAGGATATAGATGATAAAGAGGACTACGAGGTCCTCGTAAGCGAAAGGACATACCGTTTTTCTTTCTTTAAATGTCCGAAAACTAGTGTGATGATAGGTCTGATCATCCTTGTTTATCTCACAACATGGTTTTTCCTATATCCTTTCAAATTTAAAAAACTGATAGACATATTCGTTGTGCTAGTATTACCAACGATCATCTCTATCTACGTCATACCATACTTTGGTTTTTATGATGAGCAAATAACGTTCAAACAAAGTTTTTTACTAACTTTGATCTCACTCATCATCACTTCTTTCTTTATCATAATGTACGACGTTCTAGGATTGAATATGCCGTTGACCATACTGGTGGGATATGGGATCCCAGTATCTCTTCGTTATATCGTATTTAGGTCTGTTTTTATAACAACTGCCTTCAAACCACTGCCTCATACTTTCTTTCAATCGGTTATCGCCCTTCCTATGATCCATATTATTTATCCTTTAAATCTATTAGACATAGTTTTGTTTTCACTTGTATCTCTCGTTGGCCTTTCTGCGGTGATCGCTTTTATATCCCTTATCAACCGACCGTTCTTGAAAGACTTCGGAGTTTCTGGAACCGATCTTGTAAGGATGTCTTATCAGCTTTACAAGGGTAATGAAAAGGGTAAAGAAGAGCTAGAGGAAATATTCCGAAGAACATCTATAAAATCTGATGTAAACTACACTTTATTTTCCTTTAAAACTGAAAAAAAAGAAAAATCCCTATTTGTTGTTCCGGAGTTACACCCGGGCCCTATAAAGGGAATCGCCGGCTCCATGCTTCCAGAACTTCTTTCCAATGAATTACAAGATGAGCACGGCTTGGTTTTTACCTTCCACGGCTGTTCAACCCACTTACAGAATCCCATACGTAAAGAGGACTGTAATCTACTTGTGGATGAGATAAATAAGGCTATAGATGAAATAAATTACACAAATGTAGGCACATCTTTTCATACCACCCACCAAGGCTTGTTTGCAGGAGCTCAGGTTCTAGGGGACGGCCTTTTTTTGTCTGTATCATTTTCTCCACATCCCACCGAAGATATCGACGCACCGATCGGTGAGATCGTGTCTTTGAAGGCAAAGGAAAAGGGCTACTCTCGTTTAGGTTTTGTAGATGCACATAATTGCATCAAGAAAGGGGCTGTAGAAGTCTATTATCCCTCTAGAAGATATCGTACTATTATAGAAAAAACAAACGAGATAATCGATAGAATGAAAGATACTGAGATGGGTCTCGTCAATCTTGGTGTGTCTAATATGGATGGCTATGTAAAATCAGAAGGTATCGCAGGAGATGGGATCAAGGTTGCCGTATTTGATGTTAATGAACGCAAAAATGCATTGGTTTTGATAGATGGGAATAACATGGAGAGTGGTCTTAGAGAGAAGATCCAGGAAGAACTTTCCGACTTGGTGGATATTTCTGAGGTACACACTACAGACAGCCATGAAGTGAATACCCTTAACAGAGACTACAATCCGGTGGGTTTATTCATGGACCATTCTCTGATCGTTGATGAAGTGAGAAAGGTGACTGAAAAAGCCCTCAGAAACATAGAGCCGGTACAGATCGGTGTACATAAAGGGCAATTGAAAAACTTCCCGATAATGGGTCCTCTCGTCAGTCAAAGATTGAACGCTGTTGCAGAATCCGTCTATCGAGCTGCACCTATAGCTGCAGGGATGTCCTTCGCTATACAGTTCCTAGCTACTAGTGTGATCCTTCTCTTTCTTTGAAAAGTTTTATATCGTTGTTTACTTTCAACCAGCAGTAGAACGGTTACATATTCAAAGATAGTATCAATAACCACACGCCTTTCGCATTCGCTCAAGCCCCGTGGTGGCTCGGAAGAAAAAGCTTCCAATAACCACACGCCTTTCGCATTCGCTCAAGCCCCGTGGTGGCTCGGAAGAAAAAG
>PWKY01000040.1 GCA_003560595.1 Thermoplasmata archaeon
AATGGTTAAATTACAAAAAGAAAAAACTGAACCAAGATTATTATTAGCTGCATTAATCATATCACTGGAAATATCCATTCCATATATTGCAAAATCCTTAACAAGGTATAAATCAACAAATCTCCCTGTACCAAAAGGAATATCTAATACTTTAGACCGATCTGGCACTCGTTCCAAGATTTTTTTTACAATTTCATGTTCAGATTGCCACTTTTTATCATGAATCCTTTTATTTATATACTGCTCAGCTTTTTCTCCATAGTATTCGTCTCCTTTTCTCTGAGCGCTGAAAAATAAAAACCCATTCCACCCTTTTACTGGTGATAAACGTTTATAAAGCTGTAATTGAAAATCTTTAAATGCTTTTAGAAAACCATTTTCTGAAAAATGTATAATGTGTTCATCATTGTTGGAAAAAGGATTGTCTTTTTCTTCTGAATCAGGGCTGAATAAAAAGTTCCTTTCTTTTTTCCCAAATATTGGCACATAGGCAAAGGCATAGGAGTCATGTTTTCTACAATAATTTGCGATTTCTTTGATTAGGCTACGCGGGTTTCTTAAATGCTCTAATGTACTAATGCAAACCACCAATTGATATTTTTCTTGCACAGCTTCACTACAAAATTTGCTGGCATAAATCGGGATGTCATATTTATTTTTTCCATACTCAATACTCCTCTTATCCAGGTCGAAACCCATTACTCTGTAGCCCTGCTTCTTTGCTTCATTCAATAAGGTCCCGATACCGCAACCAATTTCTAAAATAGAGTAAATATCTATTTCTTCACGTAGTGATTTTAAAAGTTCTCTGGAATAAACCTTGTTACGTTCCATAACTTCAAGATGCCATTCAAGATATATATTTTCATTTTTTTCTTTTAAGCCTGACATACTCTCTTCAGGTGGGAGATTTGAAAGCGAAGAACACTCCATACAATATTTTAAAATGTAAAATGAGGTTTTATCGTATGATTTCAGCAGCCTGGCCGGAACAATATAAGGAGACTCGCATACCGGACACTTATCTTCACCAAAACAAAAGTTGTATGGGTCCATCACTTCTACCTTCTTTCACATTTACAATGACATTTATATTCCCTTTTATATTTCACTCACCCACAAACATCTCAAAATCTGAGCTTTCATCTTTATTTATTTCTTTAAATATTTCTGCAATACACTGCAACAAGCCCTGCCCCATGTCAACGTGGGGGTTGCAACTAATTTTAAGGCCCAGTTTTGGGTTAAAGTTATAAGGTGTAACCCTGTAATGTGCCTTCCTAGTTGAAGGTGCTATCTCAACTTCTAATTTATTGTTCATCATTTCCTTAAGCATTTCCAACAAGTCTTTATAACGCATTTTTTCATTGCCAGTAAGAGTTATATACTGGTTTTCATATTCTGAACCCAACACTTTTACGCTACTCTGGGCAGCGTCCCATACATGAATAAATTCCCTTAACTCTTCCCCGGTTCCATGATAAACAATTTTTCCATTTTCGAGACCCTGCTTGATAAGCTTGTAAATACTGTTACGCTGGTCCGACCTGGGGCCATATAAGGACCCGTAACGTAAGCATGTATACTTTAGATCGTAAAGTTGTGAGTAGTTCTCGATATATGATTCACAAGCCTGTTTGCTTGAAGTGTAAAAATAACCGTAATTGCTATATACATAAGCTGAACTGGCAAAAATAAAGCGTTTTATATTAGCCCGCACACTAGCTTCAAGCAGCATAACAGTCCCAAGAATATTAATCCTGGCTGTATCCACCGGCCTGGCCAAACAATCATCTATGTCGGCAATTCCTGCAAAATGGTATATAATGTCTATTTCTTTAAGGCATTTTTCCAAAATTTTATAGTCCAAAATATCCCCCTCCAGCATCTGCTGATCTGGACGAAGGTAGGGAGATTTGCAAATATCAAATACTGTTACTTGGTGTCCGGCATCACTCAAGGCATCGGCAACATGGCTTCCTAAAAACCCTGCTCCACCGGTTACAAGTACTCTCATAATAGATTCCTTCCTTTACGGAATAATAATTTTAAAGAAACTCTAACAGTTTGTCCACTGCCTCTTTTTCCATCATCACTCTGGCCTCACGGGCATATGAACCTATGTGTGCAGTTAGTAAAACATTAGTTAAATCTTTTAGCGGTCCCCGGTAAGGTTCCTGTTTAAAAGTGTCCAAGGCTGCACCAGCCAAATGACCGCTTTCTAAAGCATCATATAATACTTTTTCATCTATCAGATTTCCGCGAGCAGCATTAATCAGATAAGAACCTTTTTTCATAGTTTGAATTCGATCTTCATTCATGAAGTTATGGTTGGCTTCACTAGAGGGCAAATGCAAAGTGACTATATCTGCGTCTTTTAGTAAAACCTCCAATTCTATAAACTCGATATGATTGCAATCGGGACAAGTCAGATCAAAACCCAAGACCCTGCAGCCAAGAACGTAGAGATTTTTTGCCAGATGTCTCCCAATTCGACCGCAGCCAATTATCCCAACTGTTTTACCGCACAGCAGACTTCCCATAG
>PWKY01000054.1 GCA_003560595.1 Thermoplasmata archaeon
CAGTTGGTGGCGGGGCATACCGACCCGGCGGTGACGGCGGGATATTGCCGGGTGTCGGATGTGCGGATGTTGGAGGCGGTGGGGTCGCTTGCATGGGTCGGGACATAGCTGTGCCCCCCGCTACCCGTCCTCGAGGGAGCGGGTAGCGGGGGGCGGCCCGTCGGTAGCGACGGTCACATTGCAGGGTCAGTCCAGGTCGACCCAGATTTGCCAGCGGTCATACCCCTCGGTCGGGAACGTCTGCACGTCAGAGTTGACGAACGTGACCTCGGTTTCGAAGTCGATGGCGACAGACCGCCGTCCGTCCGCCGGTGACGGCAGATGGGTACGGGATGCGAGCCGAACGATCCCGTCGACCGGGTCGCCATCCACCTCGCACGGTGACCCTGCGACCGGGGCGCCGTCGAACCGTTGCACGACGGTGGCGCCGGTCAGGTTGACAGGCTGCCCGGCCTTGTCGAGCAGCTGATATCGGGCTAGCGGTGCCGTGTCGCCCAGCTTGGTCGCAATGTCCATTAGACGCTCCGGGTCGACGTGGGACGGTCAACGGTGACGGTGGTAACAGGCCGGTCGAGCAGTGCCGTCCCGGTCGGACGGTCGAGCAGTGCGGTCGTTGCGGGCCTGTCGATCAGGGCGGTTGTGGCGGCACGGTCGACCAACAGTGTGCCGGTGGGTTGGCCGACCGCAGTGCCGGACCCTTCAGGGTGGACGATGGCGGCCTGGGTGATGGCCGGCAGAATCTGGTTGATGGTGCCGACGTACACGGGAACGGCGGTAGTGCCGGACGCCTGCTGTTGAAGGCCGGGGAGCAGTTGTGTCAGGGTGGCCGTGTAGACGGGGGCCGTGGCGGTGCCGGTGGCGGCTTGTTGGAACGCGGCGAGGGCCTGGTCGATGGTGCCGGTGAACTGCGGGTTGATGACGGTGCCGGCGGCTGCCGTGGTCAGGCTTGGGAGGGTCTGTGACGTGGTGCCGGTGTAGACCGGTGGGGTGTGGGTGGCGGTGGCGGCAGTTGACAGGGATGGGAGTTGTTGTGCTGCGGTGCCGGACCGGTCGGGGATGGTGCGGGTGCCGGTGGCGGTCTGTTCCAGGGTGGGGAGGGTTTGGAAGATGGTGGCGATGCCGGCAGGGCGGATCGTCGTGCCGCTAGCCGACGTGGTTAGGCTTGGGAGGGTTTGGGTCGTGGTGCCGGTGTAGGCCGGGGGGGTGGTGGTGGCGGCGGCAGACGTGGTTAGGCTTGGGAGGGTTTGGGTCGTGGTGCCGGTGTAGGCCGGGGGGGTGGTGGTGGCGGCCAGGTTCTGTGTGATGGCCGGAACGGTTTGTGTGGCGGTGCCGGTGTAGACCGGGGGGGTGGACGTTCCTGCGGCGTTCTGCTGGATGGCGGCGAGCGACTGTGCGGCGGTGCCCGCAAACACGGGTGCGGTGTGGGTGGCGGACGCCTGCTGGTCGAGCGGTCCGATCTGCTGGACGATGGTGCCGCCCAGTTGCGGTGCCGTGGCGGTCCCGGCCGCCGTCTGGGTGATGGCGGACAGTTGCTGCGAGATGGTGCCGGCGAACGTGGGTGCGACATGGGTGCCGCTAGCCGCCGTGGTCAGGCTTGGGAGCGACTGGGTAGCGGTACCCGCAAACACCGGGGCCGTGTGTGTGCCGGCCGCGGACTGGGTGAGTGGACCCAGGGTTTGCGACACGGTGCCGGTAGACGTCGGGGCCGTATGCGTCCCGGACGCCGACGTCGTCAGGCTGGGCAGACCCTGTGCGACGGTGCCGGCAAACGTCGGGGCGGTGTGGGTGCCGCTAGCCGACTGGCTGACCGCACCAAGGGTCTGGGTGGCGACACCGGCCGGGGCCTCCAGCCACTTCCCGGTCAGATGCGCCTCTACATCCTCACGTTCCTGTGTCGTAAGCGCACGGTCATACAGAACCACTTCAGCGATGTCGACGCCGCTGAACTGGTTGGAAAGAATCCCACCGCCAACAACGATAGTGCTCGACGCAGTATTCAGCGCCAGATCGTTCCCGGCGACCAGAGTCTCTACAACGTCCACACCGTCAACGTAAACCTCGGCGTCAGACGCTGTCGTCGCCCCGTCAGGCAGCAGGACAGTAGCCAGCAGCGGAGTGGAATAGGCCCCGGCAGCGCCCCACTGCCCACCAAAGTAGACGAGCCGTACACCTTCGTTGTCGTCGCCTTCAGAGTGGGCCAGGCCGAACCGTTCCCCGCTGTTGCCCAGCCCGGAGTCCCACACCATCGCCGAGGTGCCAGCCGACTGCCGGATGAACACGACAAGTGCAGTCCGTGGAGATGCGCCGGTCGGCATGACCCCTGACGGAACTTCGGCGTAGTCGTCTACGCCGTCGAACCGGACGACCGGTAGACCGTTGAGTATCCCGGTCTTGTAGACAGGTCCGAACCCGGTGGCGTCGTTCCCTGCACCAGACTGGTCCGGCCAGGAAGACACCGCGTCGTTGTCGGACAGGTCGAGTTTGGTGGCGTCGAGGTCGAGGACCAGGCCGGTGGTGACCGGCAGGTCCGTGCCGGCCTCGACC
>PWKY01000094.1 GCA_003560595.1 Thermoplasmata archaeon
ATGGAGTTCACAAGGATGGTCATAGGTCCTGAGATCATCGAAGAATCCAACAGTCGCATAATACTTAAAGACCTGATCGACCCCTCTGAATTCTCACAACGCAAAGGTCTCAGGAGGATGTATCTCATAGTAAAAAAGATGCATCAGGACGCCATAAAGGCCTTCTTAGAGAACAATGAAACCCTGGCTAAAGATGTCATCACGCGTGACACCGACTGCGATCGACTTTTCTGGATGATCACAAAGCACTATAATATGCTATTATCCAATCCCCGGTTGGTGGAGAGCTTGAAGATATCTCGGGAGAGGAGTCTTAGCTATATGTTGGTGTCCCGGACCATGGAACGTATCGGGGACCACGCAGCAAGGATCGCTGAGAACACTCTCATGCTGAGTGACGATTTCAATGGAAATTTAAAAGAAGGGATCAAGGAAGAGAGCGAACTATCCCTGGAGATCCTGGAGGAAGCCTCCACCGCATTCTTCAAGGAGGATCTGCAAAAAGCCAACCACTCCATCGATATGCGTGAGGACCTAGAGAAGCTGAACGACAGATTGATGAGGAGCATAAAAGAGGAGGATCGAGAGAACGTGGCCCCTCTATCATACATATTGGAGAGTATATCGAGAACAGGTTCGTATGCTACTGATATCTCGGAGATCAGCATCAATTATATCATGTCTCGGTAGAATTAACTCAGATATGATGATCTATCGCTTCTATCAGGTCGTTTATGTCCCCCTCGGCATCGATCCTGATCACATCAACCCCCATGGTCTCTGACTCATCAAGGACAATGTTAAAACACCTATCGTATCTTTTTAGATCCTTCTTGATGCGTTCTTCATCCTCTCCTTCGTAAAAGTTGGGATAACCTTTCCTTCTTTGTTTCATCCTGGAAATGCATTTGGTGGGCGAACTCTTCAGATAGATTATCTTTTCCGGTAAAGATATGAGGTGAGAATAGTCTCGCACATCCTCCTGGACGAAATCTTGTTTGGGATCCGGATGAACGAAGATAGATCCGGCGCGGAAAACAAATCCTTCATCAACCAATATGTGCTTTTCTGTGGGGCGTATGTACTCATCTATCAACATGTACTTTTCCACCGTCAGCCCGACCCATTCCATAACCTTACGTATGCGTTCTTCATCATGAGTATGATCAGCCAACGATCTCTGGATAGTCTTTAAAGAATCGGGATACTTGCTTCTAAATCTCCCCAATATCTTATCGGACAGACCGGTCACTTTTGTCAGATATCTTATCAGTACTAACTGTTTCAGGGAGCCAGGTGTAACACCGTAAGTCTTTGCGAACAACCCTTTGAACTGTTTCGATCCCAAAGGTTGTTCTTTCCTAGAGAATGCTTTCCCCACTGCATCGATGTAGGCCCGATCCCAATGTAGATACTTTCTTTCGTCCTCGACCAGTTTTTCAACGACGGTGGTTTTACCTACACCCGGGATCCCGATGATCTCGATCATGTTCATCTACCTGTGTTTGGAGAGCTCTTGTGTACATAACTTTTTTGTTACGATACAAAAAAATCCTATCATCTATTTAAAGTACCCCTGTTTATCCAATATGTGGTAAGAATAGATATTGATGATGACGCTACCTACAGTGTAGATAATCAATGTGGAATAGGCTATACCGATCAGACCATAGTTCCAGTATAAAATTATGTTCAAAGGTATGTTGAGTATGGCCATGGTACCTTTTCCGTAAAGTACCACTATCTCGTTACCGGTGGCCTGCACCGCTTCGGTGAAGGGTAGCGTTGAAAAGTATGCCACCATGTAGAATATCAACACTTGTAGTATGCGTCCCGATTCAGAATAGTCTTCACCAAACAAAAATATCACCACAGGTTCGGCCATAATGTAACCTACCACCGCTAAGAGTAACATCCCTGCTGTAAATAATATGGAATATTTAATTATAGTATCCTTTTTTACCCTTCCTTCATGAAGTGTTTTTACCGCTACTGGGAAGAATGCGTCCCCCAAAAGGTTCTTCAACACCTCGGCCTCCCTAGCCAGATAAAAAGCCACACCGTATATCGCCACCTCCGGCGCCGTACCCAACAATGAGATCATGAAAAGGTCAACCTTACTGTGTAACCTTCCCGCGACGTTCATAGCGGAGAACACCGCCGAAGGCTTCACGATGTCCATATCCCATCGGAACTTTGAAAAGACGTTGAATTTGACGATCCCTTTTGAGCGGTAAAAACGAAGGACCATGTCTAAAAAAGATGTTAGGACCGACAGTATGACCACTGTAAAAAGTCCGAACCCCATCTTCAAAAATAAGATGGCAAAGCCGACGAAGAGCCCCATCCTTATCACTTCAAAGATGGCTAGGTACTCCATCTTCTCGGTGAACTTGTATATCGTATTGATGTAACTCTTAAAACTGTTGGAGAACAAACTCAAGCTGAATATGGCGATATAGAACTTGGTTCTGACTTCATACCCCATAAAAAGAGACCCTACCAACATGGCCATGATGGCGATCATGATGAACACCGACTGCATACCAACTGTGCGATTCAACACCGCGTCGGCATTTTCAACATCCTTACTACCCTCCCGTATCACCGTTTTCTTGAGGCCGGGAAAGGCCAGAAGTTGAAATATACCCATGAAAGCACCGACGGTCACGAATATACCGTAATGGTCGGGTCCAAGGTATCTTGCTAGGTAAACAAATCCGATGAAACCTATGCCTTGGGCGATTATCGTACCCAAAGTGAGGTACGAAAAGTTCTTCAGACCTCTTTTTATCTTGTTCATTTAAATACCTTTAACATCTTGTTCCTGATCATATCCGAAGAGCCATATCATAATATATCAACCCACTGTCCGACGATATTCTCTAGATCAAAATCCTGTACACGCGTCATAGCCAGTTTTCGATATCTTTCTTTCATTTGACCATCTCTCAGCACATGTATCATGGCCTTGGCAAGCTCTCTTTCTTCATGGGTCACCGGTTCTTTGGAGCCGTACCGTTCACCATCACACACCGGTGTAAGTATCCCGAAGTCCCCGTATTCTATATCCTCTATGTTTTTTTCTAGATCGGTCCCTGGTGCCAGGATCTCTCTGGGTCCGGACTGGCAGTCGGTGGAGATGATGGGGAGACCGCAGGCCATGGCTTCTGTTATCACATTTCCGAACCCCTCGAACAGTGACGATAGAACGAAAACGTCCGATCGGGATAGAAATTTAAATGGATTTTTTTGATACCCCATAAAGAACACACAGTCATTCAAACCTAGATCATCTCTGAGTTCCTTCAAGTAACCTTCAAATTTACCCTCTCCGAAGATGGCGAGTTTTACTCCCGGTACCTCCTCTCTTACTACCGCAAAGGCTCTTAGCAGGTGCCATTGACCTTTCTGTTCGTTCAAACTTCCAACGTTTACCAGTATCGGGCCGTCACCGAATATGGATCGGTGATTTTCTTTCGTCAATCCTTCTTTTGAAAGAGATCCGATCCTTTCCGTGTCACACGGGTTGTAGATGGTTTTTATCATGTTCTCATCTATACCGAAATTGTCCACCAGATCCCGTTTCACACCTTCGGATAGTGTGACGATGGTATGGGCTTTTCCATAAAATAACTTGATGAATGCTTTTGCAAAGATACCGTAAAGACTACCTCGAAACTTTCTTGATTGGTTGTTCCTCACAGATAGTATGATCTTCTCTTCACGAGACCCCAATATCTGTGAAAGTACGTTGATATGGTGTGATTGAGAAAGAAAGCTCACGGTTGTATGGATATCTTTCGATTCCTTTATCTTTTTCAATCTGAGAGAGGCTAGTAAGATACCACCTATCAGATGGATGTCTCGACGAAAATCAACTCCTAGATCTATAAGTTCACCCTTGTATTCGTAGGTGATCTTTCTAGCATCATGTAGTACTATATGAACTCGGATATCCTCTGGAAATCGCTGAGATAGGTTAGACACCACACGTTCTGCACCTCCTGCATCTAGGTTCGGTATCAACAATATTACATTTTTCTTGTTATCCTCTTTCATCTGACTCTCCAAAACCTCTGGATTATATATTAATCTATTGACATGAATCATCACGCGACATCCTTCAAGTCTGGATGTTCCCAGGAAACACCATCTGACCTCGTGGTCTCGACCCGCACATCCTGCCAATGGCTGTGCCTGACCAGTACCCGTGCAGGAACTTTTGGAATACCCAGGATCTTAGCGATGAAAAAACGGTGTCTTCCCGTGGTTTCCAGGAATAACTCACCGTCACGCCCGATAACCACGGTGATCTCGTCGTACTCCGGAGGTCGAAAGAAAGGTTTTTCATTTAAATCTCTCTGAGTTTTAAACCCTCTTTTTTTGATATCATCGTACAATCGTTCGATCTTCAGACCCATGCTATCCAACTTCTCTTCAGTATCCTTTAAAGGATGGTCCGGATCCGACCTCCACCTATAGAATTCCGTTCTATTCCAAGATACGCCTTCCAGCAGGAACTCTTTCATGGAGTGAAACAGTAGGTAGCGGTCCAGGGGTACCAAAGCCATCTTTTCCTGAAAGGTTGCATCGTGGGGGTGGTCGAACATGTCGTCTAATTCTTTCTTTCTAAGGTCCCAGTCCCCCCCTCTAACGTAGGTACCGTCCCGTGATACGAGCGGATGAAAATATGGGGTGAGAACGTAGTCTATATCATGAGGGGCTATGTATATCAGTCTGTAAGGGTCGGGAGCCGCGTCCCTATATCTGAGCCGGTAGTATCCATGTCTCAGATAAGCTACGGGTCGGGCAAATATGGGCCAAATGTAATATCCCAGACTTATCTTGATCAGATTAATAAATCCTTCTTCCTTGAGTATTTTAGATCCTTTTTTCAGAAACCCTCCATTCATCCCTTTCCCTCTTTCAATTCGTTGGCTCGGTCCATTATCATCTCCGCTCTCTTATTCCATGTGTATCTTTCGTGGAATTCCTTCTTCGCCCTTCCCCCTATCTTATCCCTCAGCTCTTTATCTCTGAGTCTGTTGAGGGCATCTATCCATTCATCGGGCTCATCCGGGTCACAGAGCAGGGCGGTTTCTCCGTCAACCAATATCTCCCTTATGGCCGGCAGGTCCGAGGCCAGCATAGGGTTTCCGGTGGCCATGTATTCGAATATCTTCAGCGGAGACATCCACCTTACGGTGTTCTGCCCTCCGTCCACACGTAGCTCCCTTTGATAGGGGGCCAAAAGCACATCGAATGAACTTCTGTACCTGTCTATCTCCGACGGTGGTACGAATCCGTGAAAGGTTATGTTGTCCTTTTTGATTGATCTCTTCCATACTTCGATATCCTTGTCACCGCCTCCCACAACGTGAAAGTTAGCGTTATCACAACTCTCAACCATCTTCTTTATGATCCTCTTCCCCCGGCCCTCGTAAAGGTTACCTATGTATCCTACCTGGAGCCCTATATCGTTGTTGAACTCCATGGGGGATATGGACGGGTCAAGTGGTTCGGCCGCATCCCTGGCCAGCAGTATCCTGTCCGGATCTATGTTATAGCGGTGTTCATGATACTTCTTGATGGATTCGGAGATCACAACCAGTAGTAAAAATTGTTTACTTTTGAGCAGTCTTTTGAACAGTATATTTCTACATCTACCAAGCTGTTCGAATGGGACCGGAACATGTGATTCATAGATAGTAGGCATCCCCTTCAAGGAAGCCAGATAAGCAGTGGTTTCGTTACGAGTATAGACCATATCCGGCCTTATCTTCGCCGCTTCCTTCACAGAACGCCAGCTGTTGACCACGTTACCACCGGCTTTTAGATATACCTCCGGAACGATAGGTAAGTTCGGATATGGTTTCGGTACGTAGATTATATCGAAGGAGTTCTTCACACCATAGTACTCCCAAACATCTTCATTTTCCTCTCCCCTCATCGCTCCTATCAGATACACCTCGTGTCCGATATCGGAAAGTGCGCTGCACATCTTCATCATGTGTACGGAGTGGGCCGAGCGCGAAGGGAGGACGGGACTTCCCAGATAGGCGATCTTCAAGACCTCACCCCTTCTAACTCCTCTTCATACACTTCTACTATGTCGTTGACGATCCTTTCTGAGCATAACTTCCTGCGGTAAAAGGTCTTCATATTTTCGGCCATGACATCCCTCTCACCGTGGTCTTCGATGATATTTTTCAACTTCTGGACCATATCTTCCACTTCGGGATCAACCAGTAATCCATTGTATCCATCCTTTACGATCTCCGGACTGCCTCCCACCCTGGTCGCCACGATAGGTGTACCGAAATGAGCGGCTTCCAGGAGAACCCTGGATAGGGGTTCGGGCCACAGTGAAGGTACCACGACGACGTCCGCCTGCCGGTATATCGAGTGAACGGCATCATGATCCACCCTTCCAAGGAAATCCACTGATGGACCGGCCAGGTTGGTCAGTTTTTCCCTCTCAGGGCCATCACCGACTATCAGCAGCCGGGAATCCGTGTTCAACCTGTTGAAAGCCTTTATGAGGAGGTCCACCCCCTTTATATTACTGAGTTCACCGATGTACACTAAGAGAACACCTTCCTGATCCAGATCCATCTTATCATCGGACTCGGCTATATCAGAGATATTGACCACTTTACTGATCTTGCTCTTCTTTACACCTTCTTTTATGAGCAGTCCGTTTATGAAATCGCTTAGGCTGAAGAAGCGGTCAACTTTTTGGATGTCTTTTTTTCTTTTCAAAAAATCTATATACAGGGGTAGCCAGAATAGTGGATTGTACTTAAATGGAGTTCTCAATCGATGTCCACCGATGTATTCGGAATGCGTTATGCATCCTATGAACTTAACAGGAGAGCAGCCTTGACATACTTCTTTATCTTTGTAGAACAGATTCCCTTTAGGGCAGAAATTGATATACGAGTTGATGGTGGCGAAACTCGGTTTGTCCACCTTGACTATGCTGGTGAGATTGAAGAAGTGGACGATATCGTACTCTTCGACTATCCTGCCGAGTTGTCGCCTCACACTTCTCTTGAAGTACATTTTACGTTTCAGGTTATCCCAAAGGGTCGCGCGTCCACCTCCGGTTTTCAACTTACGCAGTATGGTGACCCCTTTATTTCTCTCTAATGTAGGGCATCCTTCAACTTCGGAGGTCAGTACGGTGACCTCTATCCCCTTACATTCCGCAAGCTTAGAGGCCAAAAGTGCGCAGGATAATTCACCTCCTCCATATGATTCAGGAGGATACGATTCACTGACGAACAGGACCTTCAAGATGCCTTCGGATCTACTCATATCATCACTGTTTTATATTATAGTCACTGCATAGTCCTCATCATTTAACAAACTTTCTCCATATGTGAACTAAACGATGCGACTTTAAAGAGATGATCAAAGGATCTCTTCAACCGTATCTTCCAAGATATCCATGGCTCGATGGATATTTTTAGTCGAATTTGCGTATGAGAACCGTATATGTCCCTCGCCTACAGAGCCAAAGGCGTTGCCCGGGGTGGCAAGAACTCCCTTTTCAAGGAGCATGAAAGCGAACTTATCGGAAGATATGTTAAGATCGATGGTGGGGAATACATAGAAAGCCCCTTTGGGAGTCAAACAATCGAACCCATTGATGTCGTTCAAGCGGGAAACGATAACATCTCTTCTTTTCTTGAATGTGCGGGTCATCTCTTCTACAAAATCGATACGTTCCTTTAGAGCATAGAGTATAGCGTGCTGTGGTGGTGTAGGCGGACATGCGACGGTATAATAATGTAGTTTGCCGATCTCTTTTATCCAGTCACTTCTGGTGACCATGAAGCCTATCCGCCAACCGGTCATGGCGAAGGTTTTTGAGAATGAATTGATGGCTATCACGTTGTCGTGATCTCCGAGGAAGGAGATGTGATCTCCATCGTAAACCATCATCTCATACACTTCATCAGAGATTATCAGTATGTCATTGTCCACGGCCCATTCAGTGATCTCTTTTACCGCTTTTTTAGTGATCACCC
Source organism: Thermoplasmata archaeon (assembly GCA_003560595.1). Lineage (GTDB taxonomy): Archaea > Thermoplasmatota > Thermoplasmata > Halarchaeoplasmatales > Halarchaeoplasmataceae > Halarchaeoplasma. The sequence continues at coordinate 8,040 of PWKY01000094.1, forward strand.
CGCCGGTGGGATTGCCTGGCGAATTGACGATGATAGCTTTTGTATCTGGAGTTCGAAGCTCTTCCAGCTTATCTACAGAGGGGATAAAATCATCACGCTGTAGAACCGGATAGGGAACAGGTTTAGCACCTGCAATCCTGGTTTGAGGAGAATAAAGGACAAAACCCGGTTCAGGATATAGAACTTCATCCCCACGGCATACAGTAGATTCCATCACGATCCTCAATGCCTGGGTAGCACCTACGTTCACCATAACATTATCACTGGTGATATCCGACCTATATTTTGATTGATGACGAGCGATCTCTTCCCGCAGTGCGGGTAAACCATATGAAGAGCCGTACCCGTTGTATCCATCTAACATGGCTTTCCGATAGTGATCAACAACATCTTCAGGGGGATTAAAATCGGGCTGTCCTAGCCCAAGATTGATCGTATCTTCGGTGGCCATCTCGAACATCTTTCTGATCCCACTAAGTTCCATCCTCCTTACTTTTTCATTTATCATCTCGGTTTCCTCCGTTCTCTAAAACCTCAGGGTTGACTATATTTTTAGGCATATCGCCTTCCAAGACCGCTATCAAATTCTCTGCAGCCATCTCTGCCATACCGTTCCTTGCTTTATGAGAGGCGCTGCCAAGGTGGGGAACTAAGACTACATTTTCCAGATCGTAATAATCCGGGTTAGCACCGTATGGTTCATCGGCGAAAACGTCTATCCCCGCCCCTGCGATCTTACCGCTCCTCAGTGCTTCTATGAGGGCTTCCTCTTCCACAACATCCCCTCTAGCAGTGTTGATAAGATATGCAGTTTTCTTCATCATCTCTAATTCATGCCAACTGACCATATGTTTGGTCTCTTCAGTCAGTGGAACGTGGAGAGATACAAAATCCGATTGTTTTAGTAGTTTCTCTAACCCCACATACTCTGCATCTAACTCTTTTTCGACCTTCTCCACCCTATTCCGATTGTAATATATAATATCCATACCGAAGGCTTTAGCCCTACTCGCTACGGCTGTACCTATCTGTCCCATACCAACTATACCTATTGTATTATTCGTTAACTCCCTACCGACCAATAACGTAGGGTCCCATCCTTCGAATCGGTCTTCACGTACGAACTTGTCACCTATGGCGATGTTCCTAGCAACCGCCAGCATGAGAGCAAGTGCGAGTTCTGCCGTTGCGTTTGTTAGTACGCCCGGGGTATTTGTTACTGCGATACCACGTTTTGTAGCGGCTTCGACGTCGATGTTATCATAACCTACCGCATAGTTGGAGATCACTTTGAGATCCTCACCCGCTTCGATTATATCCTGGTCTATCATATCTGTTAAGATACACAGCAGTGCATCCTTTCCTTTTACACCCTCTATCATCTCTTCTTTGCTCAATCTACGTGGTTCGGGATTGACTTCGGTTACGTACTTTTGTGTGATCTTGTTTAACCCGGATTCGGGTATACGTCGGGTGATGAATACATCCATAATATCACTATGTGGACTATAGAGCACTATTGTTATTACTTTTCGGTGTTCAAGATATCCATAGAAAAGTACAAAGGTAGCCTAGTCTATGTGTAAAAGATGATGACAAGAACCCCGCTGAGCCTTCCGGCGATGATGAAGATTTTGAGTTCTGATGAACATCAAGGTTCGATAGTTTCATAACCTTCTACGGAATAAGGCTGCAGTACTATCAGTCCAAAACCCATCCAAGATATAAGTATTATAGTCAAAACGATGTTATCTATCCATATCGTATGATTTATGATCATCAATGCCATCGGTATGATGATGGTTGATAGCAAGTAAAACAATATCCTTGATGTAGATCTTTTACGGGCCATTAACTTATCGATGAAGCGGGTGTGATATATATTTTTTGTATTTCCTTCGTCTTCTCAAGCTTTGATGAGATAAAGGGACTTCTAAACGGTGCTAGTTTGATATTGAGTTGCTAGCGAATATGGTCAAAAAGATTCATATATGCCGTTGTGAAACAGACCTTCCAGTTTGCTATCGTCAAAGGATTTCTTCATCACCACACCCCATCGGTCCGTTGAGTACTTGAATCCCATTTTCTTTAGGGTATCTTCGTACTTAGGATTAACGAATTTAAGGACCAAGAAACAACCTTCTGCCTTTTGTTCTAGACCGGTTATAAGCCGTTGGAGTTCACCTCTCTCGGCCGCCAACTCGTTACATACCAGCGATTTGCGGCCCTTTTTAAACATGGCGTACCCGATCCTTTCACCCTCAATAGTCGCAAGATGAAGATCGTCGTTATCCGGCCAACCCCTAGCCTCTGCCATGACGTGATAATCGTCTTCTCTAACCACTAAACCTTCTAATCCCTGAACACTGTCCATATACAGCTTTCGTACCCTGGAGAAATCTTCGCATTCTTGAAACTCTACCTGGGTATCGCTCTTTGATATATACTTAAAGGCGGCGGGATATACATACACATCTCTGTAACCGAGCTTTTTGTAAAGAGAGTGTGCCACCAATCCCTTACTGGTCATGAGGAAGGAGTGTTCAAGCCCTTCCTCTCTTATCTTATTATGTGCCTCCTCGAGCAGCCTGGTGGCCACACCGGCACCTGCTTTGGAAGGTCTAACGCACACGTTCCTTATCCCTGCTACCCTTTTGATCGTACTGCCGAACTTTGCTCTGGGATAAAGTACACCGCATGTTCCCAGTACCTTCTCTCCATCCACTGCATACAGTTCTCCACCCCATCCGGGTAAGCGGCTGTCGGCCTGGACCATTCCTTTCACGTGCTCCTTTGAATAAGGGTGATCGAAGCATGCAAGTGTCATCTCCGCCATGTCCGTGTCTTCAATATCATGATAAGTTACGATGTCCATTGATGTCTATTACCGCCGAAGGGTTTTAAAGTATTCTCTTATCCGTAAGATTATTATCAGGAAACTTACCTTTTAAACACCATGTCTCAAGTTTATTTCGCAGGTTTGTCGTCATCGACGAAGGAAGATAATTTACTACAGAGGGTAAAAAGGCTGTTCGAGCACGCTGGGAGGGATATAAGATACGATGATGACATCGTGGCGGTTAAACTGCATTTCGGAGAGCTTGGTATCGATACATACATGAGACCGGTAAGGGTGAGGTCTATCATTGAAGCCGTCAAAGAAGCCGGAGGAAAACCGTTCCTAGGTGATTCAAACACCCTCTACAGAGGAAGTCGGGGGAACGCAGTGGAGCATCAGATCACTGCAGCCCGCAATGGGTGGTTGATGCCGGCTGTTGACGCACCGGTGATAATAGCTGACGGACTGTATGGGCATGAATTTAACAGGCAAAAAATCGATGGAGAGCATTTCAAGGAGGTAAAGATCGGTGCAGCTTTCCACCAAGCAGACGCTATAATCGGGGTAACTCACTTCAAGGGCCACGGCATGACAGGATTTGGAGGCACGTTGAAAAATCTAGGCATGGGATGCGCCTCCCGAGCGGGTAAGTTGATGATGCACTACAACGTTAGGCCCGAGGTGGATACCGATGAGTGTATCGGCTGTGGAAAATGTGCTATATGGTGTCCGGCGGACGCCATAGAGGTAGAAAAGTGCGCTATCATAGATTTAGAGATATGCATCGGCTGCGGTGAGTGCAGGATCGTATGCCCCGAAGGAGCGGTTAAAGTAAAGGATTCATCCACCAACTACGATCTACAGGAGAAGGTAGCTGAGTACGCCCACGGCGCTCTTATAAGTAAATATGATAAGTCACTGTTCTACAACTTCGTCATGGACGTTACTCCGGAATGCGATTGTCCGCCATGGAGGAAAGGTCCTATGATCGCTGATATAGGTATACTGGCATCCAGAGATCCTGTGGCCGTCGATCAGGCAGCCTTCGACCTTGTTAAAGAGGCTCCCGGGGAGCTTGAAGCCGGGGTCGACAAATTCTGCGCCGTTCACGACGTGGACGGTACGGTCCAGTTAAAACATGCGGAAAAGATGGGTATGGGTGAAAGGGATTACGAGCTCATCGACATATCCTCGGGCTGAAAACCCTCTTTCTCGCTAACCCACTGTACCAGGGGCATCAAAGCCTCCTGTAGTTTTCTTCCCTCTTCATTAAGTGTATAAGTTACCTTGGGTGGAACCGAAGGTTCAACATCACGGTTGACCAATCCCTCGGCGGTTAACTCCTTTAATCGATCGGATAAAGATTTTGAACTGATACCATCCAACTTATCTTTAAGTTCGTTGAATCGATAGCCCTCTTCTTTCGCACCTAAGGAACTAACTATACAGATGGTCCATTTCTTTGAAACGACTTCCATTATCCCCTTGACTGAGCATATGCACATCATTCTTTCATCGCAGCAGTTCGGCTTCATATTGATTCACCTAGTTTAACGTCTGTAACTTTGTTGTAAAACAATAAACCACATAGTTTAAATAGTTTACTTTTTTTACCTACTTACAAAGTGATAGTATGTCGGAAGAATGCTGTAAATCAGATAAAGAACACGGACACCAAAGAAAAGAGAGTTGTGACAGTCATGGCCACCACAAAGGCGGTCATCACGGTGGATGCTGCTGTACGGGCAACTGCTGCTGTGGAAGACATCACGGCGGATGCTCGTGCGGCTCAGGACACGGATGCACCTGTGGAAACCACGGCGGATGCTCGTGCGGTGAACACCACAGCTGGAGAATATTCGAATCCAAGAGGGAGATGAGAGAAAAGTTAGAAGCTTATAAAGAAGAGCTTGAAGAAGAACTCCAGGCAGTCAACGAGCGGATCGAGGAACTGAGCTAAAAACAAGTTTACCCGCTCAATAGCGGGCATTTTCCAATTTTTTTATCTTTTCTAAGTTACTTTCTATCATACTAGAGGTAAAACCGATGAGAGGTCGATATATAGGTAAGTGATGTTCAACTTCTCTCACCTGATTCAGCGTGTCTCCGATAACCCATCCTTTGACACCTTTTGGAAGGTAAGAAGATAACGCATCTTCCATGGAACTATATTCGAATGTTCTAAGGTTGGGGTCCCACACATCTAGTTTTTTGTAGATATCGGAATCCTTTGGGTGAAATACATAGGTACGGGCGCCCCGCTTCATCATGAGCCAGGCCGCCAAGATATCTTTTTCAGAATCCACCCATACAGCCACCTTACCCTGGCTGCTCAGCGGAAGGCCACCAGGACCTTCAAACACCTTTGAGAACACGTATGCTCTGCCACCCCTTATCTCAAGGTAAAGGGTGTGATCAGGTTCATCAAGATCAACGTCCAAGTCCGGGTTCTCATTCAACACGTACGACCCTACTTCAGCGGCGGCCTCAGGGCTAGTGAATGGATGGTCGCCTATCCTCCTAGCTCTTACGGCGAAGGAACCTTCCAAGCCCTTGGCCCATTCCTTTGCAAGAGCCCCCATCTCTTCGATGGAAGCTTTGGTCTCTTCGGCTGGACTGTAGGATACAAGACCGAACGTACGTGAAAATAGGTGGGAATATGCTTTGTCAACGTAGGCGAAAAACCTACCCCTCTCCCGCTCTATGAAAACTTCGGCTTTCTCTTTCAAAAAGGTGCGCTCGATATTATCGATCAGTATATCCTCGAAGTTCCTTCTTATGTTCCGGCTTTTGATACCGAGTTCACCGTACCTAAGGAGATAGAGCTGCATCTTCAACCCTTCAGTAGTTTTTTCAGATTGGAGCTAAATATCATATCTTTCAGCGAGTCTGAGATATCTGCAGCATCCACCACTGTCTTCTGAACTTGATAGTTGAGGTAAGGGTAGTCCGAGCCGAATACTATGCCTTCGGGGATGCTTTCACAGGCGTGCTCCAGCATGTACACCCTGGAGCCGGAGGTGTCCACATACACGTTATCGTACTTTTTCACCACCGATATACAGCCCTCGTTAAGGTGTCCTAGTATCACCTTCATCTCCTCACGCTCTTCGAGTACCTTTCTCATGTAACCTGCAGAAGCGAATCCCCCTCCGGTGTGGGTCAAGATCATCAAGTCCTCCTCGTAGATCACATCGAACAAGCGTGCAAAGTCCTGATGGTCCGGTCTGTAGGTTTCCACGAAGGGATGCAGTTTTATGCCCACTAATCCCTTCTCTTTGCACCTGTATATCTCTTCAACGGCCTCATCTCCCCTTCGGGGGTCCACCCTTCCGAAGCCGATGAGTTTTTCGGGATATTCCTCCACCGCCTGTGCGATGATATCGTTGAGTTCGGGATACCGGTCGCCGGGGACGGGATTTGGCAACACGATGGCTTTGGACACCTCAGCATCATCCATAGCTTGTACTACCGTAGAAGCGTCAACCCCTGGTTTTACGTACGGGACCCAAGGGCCTGAAGGACCCAGATGTACGTGTGCGTCGTATATCTCGATCTTACCACCCCTCTTCATGGATCAGTTCCTCGGTTTCTATCTTTCTAGGTTTAGACGGCTTTGAGTCGGGATAACCGATGGGTAAGATCGCTACAGGTCTAACACCTTCAGGTATGCTCAATAACTCTGAAACCTTACTTTCGTCGAATGCTCCTACCCATACAGATCCTAAGCCTTGACCTGTGATCGCTAGGAGCATGTTTTCAACCGCTGCGGTAGCATCCTGTACCGAATACAGCTCGCGCCCTCTTTCACCGTACTTTTTAGCCGACCTGGCCTTGTTAGCACACACCACTATGACCCACGGTGCCTCGCCGATGAAGGACTGGCCTAAGGCACACTGCACCAGTTCCTCTTTGATATTGTTTTTACGGATCAAGATAAAATCCCTAGCCTGAAGGTTTCCCGCCGAGGGTGCCATATGTCCGATGTCGATTATCTTCTTTATCATTTCTATATGTACGTCCTTGGGTGCGAACTTTCTGATACTTCTTCTTTTTTCAACTATTTCTTCGAAATCCATCCACTAACACCTTCCGTCAATTCCGCCATCCAATTTCCATAGAACCTGCACTGCTTTAATTCCCTCTCGTCGGCCTCGCCTATAACCACCGGACCGTAATGATCTCCCTTGGGCATGCCCTTCACGATCATGCCGTGTATCAGCATCGACTCTATCAAGCCCATCACCGTGGTCTCGTTTCCACCTGCAGGGTTAGCACTAGAGGCGAAGGCGCCTCCTACCTTCCACTCTAGTTTGCCGTGGAATTTTATGCTCTTATCGATAAAGGATTTCATCTCCGCCGACGGTCCTCCGTAATAAGTAGGAGAGCCCAGTATCAAAGCGTCGTAATCCGGGAGAAAGTTAAGGTTCACTTCCTCTACCTTGTACAGGTCCACCTCTACATCCCTCTCTTGTATCCCTTTGACTATCTCTTCCGCCATCCTTTCAGTCGTACCGGATCTTGAATGGTAGCATACGAGTATCTTGGTCATGTTATCGTAGATGGGATGTATGAGAAGGTATTAAATCTTAACCTAGAAAAAATCTTTAACCCCTTGAGTACGTTCCCCACCTATGGCAACGGTATCGTGCATCATGAAGTTGGATTATGACGGGCAGAAAAAGGCAGAAGCTGTGGCAAAGGCGCTGGAACCGGACAACGAAAGGTACATAGAGGTAGATGTAAAAGACTGTTCGATACACTGTTACGCAGAAGCTGACAATCCACTCTCTCTTCTCCACACCCTTGACGATTTCTTGGCCTGCCTTACAGTGGCCGAAGAAACTCTTGGAATTAAAAAATGATCAGTTACCGCGGTTCAAGTATCTGATGATGTAACCTGCGATCCTGTTTCTCATCATGTTTGATTCGACGTTGGTGTACTTTTCCACCATCTTTTTGTTGTGCTGATAATCGTCTAGCTTAAACTCATCCGGGTACTTAGCGATGAGTTCGATCGCGACTCGTTTTATGTATGTAGGTCTTATGTTTCCCATAGTTACCTTCTCCACGGGTTTCGAAGTAGCACAAACCCTTCATAGATATAAAGGTTATCCCACGAAAAAGCCCTTTTTCCGGGTTAATACAGTATTCCTTTCCGCTCCTCTAACAAACTTTTAACCGTTCGGATCTCCATCATATTGGTCACTCCAGATACTAGGGCGGGTACCCCTGCTGTTAGTATCAAAGTGTCCTCAATTTCAACGAGGGCTTCTTGATAAAGATGATTAACGGATTCGCAGATGGTTTCGTCAACATGCTCTAAAAATTCACAATGAAAGGCCTTTATCCCCCAGACTAAACTGAGTTTTCTTTTAACTTCATCGGAATCGGTGAATACGATTATGTCTATATCGGGCCTTAGTTTGGCTATCTTCTTCGCCGTGTATCCCGAAGAGGTATGTGCGATTATATAGCGGGCGTCCAGGTTTCTGGCTGCCTGCCAGACGTTCTTGGCGATTATGTCTGAAACGTCAACCGATGTCTGCTGAACTGTATGATGAACCCTTCCCATAAGATGTTCTTCGGTACGCATTATCACTTCAGACATGAATCGTATTGATTTTACAGGATACTTACCCACCGCGGTCTCCTCGGACAACATAACGGCGTCTGAACCGTCGATAACGGCGTTAGCTACATCGGAAACCTCGGCTCTGGTAGCCCGTGGCTTCTCGGTCATGGACTTGAGCATCTGGGTCGCAGTTATCACCGGCTTCTCCCTTTTATTACACTTCTCGATTATCTCCTTTTGAAGTATGGGTACGTCGGAGGCAGGAACTTCCACACCCAGGTCTCCCCTGGCGATCATTATGCCATCTGCGGCATCCAGTATCTCATCTATATTTTGTATTGCCTTGAGGTGCTCCACCTTGGCTATCACGTCCATGTCGCTGTCTTCGTCTTCCAGCAGCCCTTTTATGGTTTCAACGTCGGCTGCCGATTTAACGAAGGAGGCTGATAGGAAGTCGAAGCCGAGCTTTGCCCCCTGTTTGATATCGCTGATGTCCTTGTCGGTGGGAGTGCTCAATCCTAAATCCTTACCAGGTACGTTCACCGATTTTTTGGAGAGTATTTGACCACCGTGTATGACCCTGCAGGATACCTTTTTCCCGACTTCTTCAACCTCAAGTTCCAGCTCTCCATCGTCAAGAAGCACATAATCTCCAGGAGCAAGGTGGACGAACATCTCGGGATGATCGACCGGTAGCCGATGTAGATCTCCGGTGAAGTCTCCGGGAGCAAGGATCACTTCGTTTCCTTCCTTCAAAAACGTGCCTTCTGCCACCGTACCCAACCTAACCTCGGGTCCCTGTGTATCCATCATCACCGCTATATCCGATGAGAGGCTCCGCAAGGTTTCCAGTACCTCTTCATGCTCCTGTAGAGTGCCGTGTGAAAAATTTTGACGGGCGACGTTCATCCCGGCTTCTATCATCTCCTTTAAGACTTCCCTATCATAGGAAGAGGGACCTATAGTTGCAACTATCTTGGTACGACGCATCATATGATCACCAGGTATCAAACCTTCTGAACAGTACCTTCCTACCTCTTGAACTTTACGTCCACGTAGTGTGTCGAGCAGGATATACACGGATCGTAAGCTCTTACCAGCATCTCAAGGATCAGTTCCACCTTATCCTCACCTTGATCCAGTATCTGGGGTACTAGAGATTCCATATCGTGCTGGATGTTACCATGGTTCTGGTTGGTGGGTATGATGCAGTTGGCTTTGGTACAGCGTCCTTCATCGTCATAGGTGTACTCATGGAACAGTATCCCTCTGGGAACTTCTACAGCGCCGACACCCGTACCTGCCTTTGGCTCGATGTCAGGTTGATGATTCAATCCCTGCTCCTCTATACCCTTATCGAGGATGTCGTCGATCAAATTTATTGAATCCTCAACACTGTGTACTACTTCGACCAGCTGGGCTATGGTATTCATGTAAGGGTTATGGCACACTGGAGACAGTCCGAAGTCTTCAGCTACCTCTTTAGCCAGTGGAGACAAGAGATCGTAATTATTGTTTAGCCTTGCCAAAGCTCCGACCATATAGGACTCTCGATTGTTCTTGGTATATTTGGCTGTGGACTGTGGAACAACGTATTCATTTGTCACCGATAGATAATCATCTACAGGGGTGATATCACCGTCGGTGGAGGCTATCTTACCATCATAGAATGCATATTCATCATCATGTGTCAATGATATGAATTCAGTCTCCCTTTCGAAATCAGGTAATGCGGAAGATAGACCTTTGACGAAAGATGCGACCTCATGTAAAACGGGTACCGATCCCTCGAGTTTTGTTTTCATGTTCTCCAACTCCAGGGGAGATGGCAACTTTGAGAAACCACCAGGGATCAATCGTCTAGGGTGGGTAGTTCTACCACAAGTTACCCTCGATAACTCGTTGGCCAGTTTGTGTAAAGATATGACCTTTTTGAGCTCTTCAGGGTGTGAGGTGGCTAGAGGGATAACAGAACCTTCCCCTACAAGATCAGGGAGGGCAAGATAACCAACATGAAGCACATGACTCTGCATGTTCTCTCCATGTAAAGCTAACTCTCTCAGCTTTACATCCTGCTCCGATACTTCTATATCCAGCGCATCCTCGGTGGCTTTAAGCGACGTCAATGCGTGCCCGATGGAGCATATACCACATATCCGGGCAGTTATCTGAGCCAATTGTGTATATGGTTTACCTTTAACGAAGGCCTCGAAATATCTAGGGGCCTCAGGTATTTCCCACATAACACGCTCTAGTTTACCCTCCTTCGCATCAACGAGGATATTGCCGTGTCCTTCTACTCTGGTCACATGTTCAACATTCACATTTAAATTTGTCATTCCGATACCTCCTTATTTAAAAGATCATATTCATCCATCAGCTCTTCAAGAACTCGGACTTCTTCGTAAGAGAAAACTTTTGCAGCTTCAAGGACTTGGTCTCTGGTGAAGCCGTTCTCTCCAAAGGCCTCAAGACCGAAGACTAACACATCTTTATTGCTCAATACACCGAAACAGCTCTCACAGGGATCTCCATTTCTGGTGCAGAATGCGTTACAACCTGCATGAGTCACTGGACCCAAACAAAGTATATCTCGAGCAAGGAAACAACCGTCTTTACGGTTAGGACATTCTGAACAGACCGAAACACCGTCTATATCGTATTCAAAACACAGATCCGCAAAATAACAGTCACCGCTTATGCCGCAGTTTCTACAGTCCTGTTCATGCTCAGAGAGCAGTAGTTCGAGTACCTCTCTTCTTTCGTCGTAAACGACTTTATTCTTGGTGGATATCTCCATACCATCATGAACGGGTAGGGAACAACTAGACTCCAGTTTTGGCTCGGCATTACCTTGACCGACCAGTTCTACCAAACATATCCTGCATCCCGCCGGTCTTTCTTCATGGTTGAGCTTGTTCAAACATAAAGTAGGAATGTATATATCGTTTTCTTCAGCAACGTCATAAACCTTTTGACCGGGCTTGCAAGAAAACTCCTTTCCATCGATGGTTATCTTCATGCTTCATCCTCCTCTGATATGTCGCATCTTAGACAACGTTTCGCCTCTTTTACAGCGCATTCTCTGTCCATACACATAATTACCTCTTTGAAATTACAGCTTCTCTCCTCAACAGGTATCGATTGTAGTTCTGACCGCGGTATGTAGTGCTCGTTGTCCGGGGCTGTCATAGAATACTCGTATTCATTGATACTCTGTAGTTCCTCCAATCTGTCATGTCCCATCAACCGAGCATCGATCTCTTTAGCCGCCTTTTTACCGTGTGCCACCGCTTCGATCACCGTGGCCGGTCCTAGAACCGCATCGCCTCCTGCAAATACATTGGGTTGCTCCGTTTCCATAGTATACGGGTCCACTTTCAGTCTGGTTCCCCACTCGTTTGTGAGTTTATCTGCAAGATCCTCGGCAAAACTCGTATCTATAACTTGTCCTATCGCTGTTATGATGTTATCCGCTTTGAATACAACCTTCTCGTAATCCACGGGTTCCGGTTTTCTGCGACCCCATTTTGTGAAATCGCCCATAACCGTCTTGGTGAACACCATCCCGGCGGCTCTTCCATCCTCGATCAGTATCTCCTCGGGGGATAACAGGAAGTGGAATTCGATCCCTTCTTTCTTTGCCTCTTCGATCTCTTCGGGATAAGCTGGCATATCGATTTCTTCCCTTCGATATGCGATTATGATCTTTTCACAGCCCATCCTTTTTGCGTTCCTGGCCATATCAACAGCAACGTTACCACCACCGACGATGAGTATTCTATCCCCCAACTCAATCTCTTCTCCTCGGTTTATCTTCTCAAGGAGTTCGACACCTTTCAATATACCAGGTTCGTCCTCCTTCTCCAAGTTCAGCGCACGATCATTTTGTGCACCGACACCGAGGAAAATGGCATCTTGTTCTTCCAGCAGATCATCGAAGGGTACATCTTTACCCACAGATGTGTTCAGTTTCGCATCCACACCCAGGTCTAATATCTGCTGTATCTCCCAATCTAATACATCTCTAGGCAATCTGTACTTTGGGATACCCCATCTTAGCATGCCCCCTAGCTCGGATTTGGCTTCATAAAGTGTCACATCGTGACCCAATCTCTTTAGGAAGTAAGCAGCGGTCAGACCGGCAACACCTCCTCCTACTATACCGACCCGTTTACCTGTTGTATCCAACGTTGAAGTCTCCGGTCGATATTCGACTTCATCATGATAGACCTTATCAGCACAGAATCTGTGTTGAGCCATCACCGATACCGCTCTATCCAATTGATCCCTCTGACATATCTCCTCGCACGGATGATCACAGACTCTGCCGCAAACACCTGGGAAGGGATTGTCCTCTCTCTGTATCTCGTAAGCCTCACCGAATCGTTCTTCTATGATCAGTTGCATCTGACCGGGTACATTGGTCCCTGCCGGACATGAATTTTGACATGGTGAAATGAACAAAGACGCACAGGATGATGCAGGACAGAATCTCTTTTTGATGTGCTGTTCATATTCATCCCTGAAGTACTTCAACGTGGTAAGGACCGGGTTTGGAGATGTTCCTCCAAGGGCACATAGAGAGCCGTCTCGAACCTGTACTGCCAGATGCTCTAAAATATCGATATCTCTCATATCGGCTTCCCCTAGTACTATCCTATCGAGTATCTCGAGCATCCTTCTAGTGCCGACCCTACAGGGAGTACATTTTCCACAGGATTCATCAACACAAAAGTCCAGGAAGTATCTAGCTATCTCAACCATGCAGGTATCCTCGTCCATGGCCACCATCCCGCCTGAACCGACGATGGATCCTAATTCCTTAAGATTCTCATAATCTACTTCCACATCGAGTTCTTCCGGAGGTATACATCCTCCAGAGGGACCACCGGTTTGGACAGCTTTGAAATCCCTATCGTGCTGCATCCCTCCACCTATCTCGTAGATGATATCCTTCATCTTGGTACCCATGGGGATCTCCACTAGGCCAGCCCTGTTTATGTTTCCAACTAGGGAGAAAACCTTGGTCCCTTTACTTGTTTCAGTACCCATACCGCTGAACCAGTCAGCACCTTTTTCGAATATCATAGGTAGGTTTGCCCAGGTCTCCACATTGTTGATGTTTGTAGGTTTGCCGAACAGGCCTGAATTAGCTGGGAAAGGCGGTCTAGTCCTAGGTTCGCCTCTTTTACCTTCGATGGAACCCATCAACGCGGTTTCCTCACCGCATACGAAGGCACCCGCACCTTCCATCATCTTGAGTTCGAATGAAAAACCGCTGCCCATTATGTTTTCTCCGAGTATACCGTATTCCTTTGCATCTTCTATGGCTTTTTCCAACCTTTTGATGGCCAAGGGATACTCAGCACGGATGTATATGTAACCCGTATTTGCTCCGATGGCGTAGCCACCGATCATCATACCTTCGATGAGGCTGTGTGGATCACCTTCCAGAACTGCTCGATCCATATATGCTCCTGGATCACCTTCATCAGCGTTGCATATCACATACTTTTGATCGCCTTCAGCATCCTTAGCAAATTGCCATTTTAAACCGGTAGGGAACCCAGCGCCGCCCCTACCTCTGAGTCCAGATTCCTTCACTTCATCGATCACTTCTTGTGGAGTCATGTTGTTCAACAAGTTGAAAGCCGATTTATAACCCCCTCTGGCAACGTACTCCATTATAGACTCAGGGTCTATGATACCACAGTTCCTCAAGGCAACTCGTACCTGTTTTGATAGGAACGGGATCTCGTTGAGGGCGGGTATATCTTCAAACTGCCAGGAAAACTCTGTTTTCGCTTGATCACATACAGATAATTCCTTATTCAATTGACCAAGTGCATATTCTTTGACCGGTTGTCCATTGATCAGATGTTCATCAAGGATCCTCTTCATCTTTGTCTCATCCACGCCATAATAAGTTATCCGTGGCTTATCGGGCATCTTTATATCAACGAGGGGTTCAGCGTGGCACATACCGATGCACCCTACCGATTTGATCTCCGGTTCACCCATGGCGCCCAATTCAGCATCTATGTCTTTCTCCTCTAGATACTTTTTAGTGAACCCTACAACACCTTCAGCACCAGCTGCTATACCACAAGTAGCGAATCCAAAGATTATCTGTGGACGATCTGGGTCAAGATTTTCTTCTCCTATCTTAGCCATCTCTTCTAAATCCTTCAAAGTTTTAACAGTCATCGTTATCACCTATTTGAACTCCTTCAATATACCTTCTATTTCCTTGGTGCTCACTCTACCAAAGGTCTCACCATCTATATCTATGACCGGCGCGAGACCACAACACCCTAAGCATCTTACTTGGTCCAGCGAAAATCTTCGGTCCTCTGTGGTTTCATTTACGTCTATATCCAATATATCCTTCAACTTCTCGAGTATCTTTTTACCTCCCTTCACGTGACACCCGGTACCCATGCAGACGGAAATCTTGTGACGTCCAGGGGGATGAAGTTTGAACTGTGTGTAAAACGTCGCTATTCCGTATAGATCTGTATAGCTGATACCTGTGGTCTCAGCAAGGTACTCCATGTGCTTATCTTGAAGCCATTTATACTTTCCTTGGAGTTTTTGTAGCAGCTCGATCTTCTGATATTTGGGATCTTCCACCGATCTGATTATCTTTTCGATTTCATTCTTTTCCATCCATGAGAGTTCCTTATTCGTATCTTCTTCCTTCATGGTTTCACTTCCTTGAGGCTCATCGCGATATCTTTTCTTTCCAGAACCTTCTTGTCATCGGCAGTAGGATGGTTACCTCCACCGCTCAGACATCCGTACAGACAGGGGACTACATTCACGGCCCCACTCTTTTTACCGCTTCCGAGAAGTTCATCTGCTAACTTTTCTGTTATCTTGAAATACTCATCATGCCCGGGTATTCCAGAATGTTTGAACCCTTCAGAGGCACAAGGTCCGTCGTAATCACCATCTGATGGATCCACGAATCCGATATCTAAATCCATATGGTTGAACAAGTCGATCATCTCCGGTGCTGAGATAACGTGATTTATCTCTTCGACAGCCTTTAAACCGGAACATGGGCTCATGATACATATATCTCCGTCTTCTTCTTCCAGGATGAGTCTCCAAGGCGTATTTCCTGCTTCGATCGCAAGAGTGTCTATACCCTCTGCTTCTATATGATTTCTTGCTGGAAGACACCAACTGGCTAACACTGGTTTTTCGTTATCATCATCCATTTCCTTAGATCTCTCTAAAAACCTGTCATACTGGATTACTCTATCGAATCCCATCTTCTTCAGACCGCCTATCAGGTATCTCTCTGCCTCTGTGGGTTCCATCTCAGAGAGGATAGAGTGTTCTTGTAGGAATGATGCAACGGCTATAGAGTCTAGTGCGATTATGTTTACTCGACCACCATCGATCAATCCTGCAGACAGATCCTCAACAGGAGATTCATTATAGAGAGAATCCACAGGACATAATGCTACACACTGACCACAGTGTATACATCCGTTGGCATCGAATCCGATATCTTTAGGAGTCGAAATTATGGTCTCGAATCCACGTTCGACAGGACCCAAGGCGTCCACACTCATGACGTCTTGACAGAAGTTAGCACATCGCCGACAGAGTATGCACTTGTTTGGATTATATTTTACCAGCGACCGTTCATCGACCTCTTTATCTCTCAGCATCACTTTGAAATCGATGTTTTTATTAGTTTCGACCGGTTTTTTAACCAATCTTTCGATGAACTGAAGAACTCGATCACCTCTAACTGGGCAACCCCTGAGATAATAATCTACCTTGACTACTTCGTCAACCGCCTTGCAGGGGAAGTTATCGAAGAATTCGCTTTTCGATATTTCTTCATCAAGACCTGGATATACTTCATCCTTTACCTCTTCTATCGACCAGTCTTTCTGGAGTTTGTTTACATTCCCATTGGCCGCACAGTTTCCAAAAGCTATCAGTAAATCAGCGTTTGATCTGATTTTCTTCAGCCTCTCTTCATCACTGGGCCTCTGTATGGATCCTTCGATGAAAGCAACATCGTAGTCGTCCGAATGCTCCTTCATGATCTCTCTGAAACTGACTATCTCGACCAGACCCAGTAGATCCAATATCTTTTCCTCCAAATTGGCTATCTGCAATTGATCTCCTTCGCAACTTGCAAAATCAAAAAATGCTACTTTTGGTTTATTTCCCATGTCATGCCTCCTTAAATTCATGTGCCTTCCCATGATAGCTAACCGCAGAGAAAATTCTGCAAACTCGCTTCCTGTTTGACCATCTTAAACTTCTGTTGGTTTTGCTTTTAAACTCGATCATGATTCAACACACTTGTTTATAGACAGATTCGGCAACAAAACACCGGTTATTAAATATTTCTGCTTGTTATGACCGAGTGTGTGATCACCGATTTTCACAAGAATATGTTTAGTCATGATGACAAGGAATGGTCGAATTGAATCATCATATGATGAAATCGTGGTGAAACCCTCAACTACTTCCAACTCGTCCATGACGGGTCGCATACTATATACAATAAGAAGTATCAATGGAAACAACACGAAAGGATTTAATATGAGTGCAATCTAGACCCAACCAACCCGCTGTAGTAATCCTTTAAAAAAAGGTATAACATATGAAAAAATGGGGATAGATAATATGGAAAAATACCATCTTAGGGATATACTCCCGATAATAGGAGAATATGAGAAAGGGGCCGGAAATCTGATACCTTTATTGCATGAAGTGCAAAAAAAAATTGGCTATCTTCCTAAAGAGGTGCAGGAATTCATAGCTGAAGAGTTGAGCGTACCCTACAGCCAAGTACACTCGGTGGTCACATTTTACTCTTTTTTTACCATGGAACCTAGAGGGGAACACACCATCTCTGTTTGCACTGGAACTGCATGTCACGTAAAAGGTGCTGAAGGCCTGACAAAAAAGCTCAAGGATATGTTGGATGTCGAAGAGGGGGGTACATCGGACGACAGAAAATTCACTTTCAACACGAAAAGATGCGTGGGTGCATGCAGTAAAGCACCGATCATAATGATCGATGATGACGTTTACGGAAAAGTACAGCCCGAGGATTTGGAAGATATCTTGGATAGGTACTAACAGGAGAGATGAAAATGGTTAGAAAAGAAATTTTAATATGTTCTGGTACTGGCTGCCTCTCTGCAGGATCCGAGGAGATAGAAGAAAGATTGATGGACGAACTGTGGAAACACGAATTAGAGGATAAATATCCTTTGACCAGGGCGATAAAAAGAACAGGATGCATGGGACCATGCAACCTGGGGCCCATGATAATCATACGACCTGAAGATACATTTTATGGAAATCTAAAACCTGCCGACGTAGAAAGGATCGTTGAAGAACACTTACTCAAAGGCCGTGTAGTATACGACCTCTTGATCGAGGATATAGACGGACGTAGAGTAGAAGAGTTCGAAAAGCTCGACTTCATCAGAGGTCAAAAGAAAGTGGTCATGAGGGACTCGGGAGACATAGATCCAAGCAGCCTTGAAGATTATCTGAAAGTAGATGGATACATGGCTGCAAGAAAGGCCATAATGGATATGGAGAGAAATGAGATAGTAAAGGAGATAAAAGATTCTGGTTTACGAGGAAGAGGGGGTGCAGGATTTCCTACTGGACTGAAGTGGGAGCTGGCCGCTAAGGAGATCTCAGATCAAAAATATATCGTTTGTAATGGCGATGAAGGAGACCCCGGTGCTTTCATGGATCGAAGTGTTCTTGAAGGAGATCCACACAGTATAATAGAGGGTATGATGATTGCAGGTTACGCAGTGGGTGCCGACCAAGGATACATATATGTCCGGGCAGAATATCCTCTGGCGATCAGGAACCTTCAAAAAGCCATCAGGGATGCTGAAAGCGAAGGATATCTAGGTGAAAACCTGTTCAACCAGGGTTTTGATTTCAACGTTGAGTTGAGAGTGGGTGCTGGAGCATTTGTTTGTGGTGAAGAGACGGCCTTGCTTTCTTCTATAGAAGGAAAACAAGGTAGACCTAAATACCGACCTCCCTATCCAGTACAATCCGGTCTCTGGGGGAAGCCCACGGTGATAAACAATGTCGAAACATTTGGCAACATAGCGATGATAATAAAATATGGATCTGAATGGTTCAGAGATATAGGAACCGAAGGAAGTCCCGGAACGAAGGTTTTCGCCGTTGCAGGCGATGTGGAAAATACCGGTTTGATCGAGGTAGCCATGGGTACGACCATCAGAGAGATGATAAACATCGCGGGTGGTGTTGCAGATGGGAAAAGATTCAAGGCTGTACAGATCGGAGGACCTGCAGGAGGGGTGATACCCGAACAATACCTAGACACACCCATAGATTATGATTCTTTAAAGGAGGCGGGAACGATAATGGGTTCCGGAGGTTTCATCGTTTTAGACGAAGACACCTGTATGGTCGATGTCGCCAAATTCTTTTTAGACTTCACTCAAGATGAATCCTGTGGAAAATGTCCACCGTGCCGACTCGGTACGAAGAGGATGCTTGATATACTAGATAAGATAACTAAAGGCAACGGAGAAGCAAAGGACCTTGATAAGCTTCAAGACCTGGCTGAAACCATTCAAGCCACTTCCTTCTGTGGGCTCGGTCAAGCCAGCCCTAACCCAGTATTGAGTACACTGAAATTCTTCCGTGATGAATATGAAACCCATGTACATGATAAGAAATGTCCGACTGGGACATGCAAAGCATTGGTAGAGGCCTACACCATCAATGAAGAGACCTGTGTTACATGCGGAAGATGTATCGAAGTGTGTCCTGTCGATGCCATCTCGAGTGGAGAGAACACTTACGTTATAGATCCGGAGAAATGTATCTCTTGTAGTGAATGTGCCAAGATATGTCCTGTCGATGCCATCTCGGAAGGTGATGAAAAATGAATACAGTGAACTTCAACGTTGACGGACAAGATATATCCGCAAAGAAAGGTATGACTGTGATGGAAGCATGTGAGGAACACGGGATAACGATACCGAAGTTGTGTCAGCACGAGGCTCTTGAGAACGTGATGGCGTGTCGATTATGTTCTGTAGAAGTTAACGGTAAACAGATACTACCTTCTTGTGGCCTTCAAGTGGACGACGGGCTGAAGATACAAACTCAAACAGATCATCTTAAGAAATATAGAAGAAAGATCCTTGAGCTGATCTATCGCTCTGAAAACCATTACTGCATGTTCTGTGAATCCGACGGCGATTGTGAACTACAAGATCTGATGTATGAACATGAGATAGACCGTTTCGAATTCCCGAGGATGTATCCAGAGTGGCCCGTTGATTCATCCCACGACTACATCATCAAAGATAGTAACAGGTGTATAAGGTGTGGAAGATGTGTAAGAGCTTGTGATGAAGTGGTGGGGAATCATACTCTGAGTCTAGGGGGACGAGGTATCAACAATAGGATCATCGTGGACGCAGGAGTACCCCTGGGAGAATCCACATGCACATCTTGTGGTATGTGTCTCCAAGTTTGTCCCACAGGAGCTATCTTCAGCAAATTGAGTATGTTTAAAGGTGTCAAAAAAGAATGTGATATGACGACCACCACCTGTTTGAGCTGCAGCATGGGGTGCGGTACCAACGTATATACCAAAACAGGACACATCGTTGAGATAGAAGGTGCGGATATACATAAGGAATCTGGAGGACAATTGTGTGAGTTCGGTCGATTCAAACCTCTAGCCAATAAAGGTGAGAGGATAAAAAATGTGATACTCCGTGAAGACGGTGAAGAAAAGGAACTGAGTTTGTCAGAGGGTTTAGAAAAAGCTTCAGAGATGCTTGTAAAGAGTTATAGGATCAGTGCCTATGCCAGTGGCGACCTCACCTGTGAAGACCTTGATGCTTTTGCCTATGCCATGAGGGCACACGGAGCACTTTTCGATGTGGTTGGGGCGAAGCGGCACAGATTCGAAACTGAAGTAAAAAGAAGGATAAATATGATCGAAGGCCATTTCGTAACCGATATAAGAGAAATCATGAAGGCAGATAACATCCTTCTTTACGACACCTCGATATATCACACACATCCGATATTGGCTTCGTATATCAGAAGGGCGACTTCAAACGGAACTAAGCTGATAACTATAGACGCTTACGAGGACAAATTCTGGAATCATTCAGACAAATCCATAACTATAGAATCACCGAAGACCCAGTTGACCAGACTTGTCAATCAAGTGATAAAGGAAGGAAAGGCATCTATCGAGGACCTCTCGCGGGTATCGTCGATACTCGGAGGTCTTAGGGTTCATCCAAAAGATGTTATGGAGATCGTCAACCTTCTTGAAGAAGCGACCTATGACATAATAATTATAGGTGACGAGATCATAGATAGGTGGTCTTTAAGACATATATTCGAACTAGCAAAACTGGAAGGCAGCTACGTGATCAGCTTGAACCACGCTGGTAACCAATATATCAAGAACCTGGAAACAGAAGGTGTCTATGAAGAACCTGAAGTAGCATACATCTTAGCTGGTGATGAAGAGGATCAGGCAGATATGAAAGAACTGATAGAGAAGGCTGATTTCTCTATAGTTCAATCGGCTAGAAGATCCGAACTGACCGAGATGGCGGACCTTGTCATCCCTTCATTGACCATGTTCGAGAGAGAAGGTACCACTATAGACATAAATGGTGTTAAGAATAAGGTCGAAAGGATAACCGAGCCGAAAGGAGGTATAAGATCGGAGATCGGTTTCTTTGAAGAGTTGGCCAAAATGAGGTGATAAAGATGGCAGAAAACAAACCAAAAGTAGCCACTGCTTGCATGTGCGGATGCTCAGGATGTCATATGTCGTTTCTGGATGTTGACGAATTCGTTAAGGACCTAGCAGAACTCGTTGAGTTCCAATCCAGTCATGTGATAATGGATGTCAAAGAGATCGAAAAAGTTGACATCGGGATCATGGAAGGAACCATAACGAACGACGAGAACGTCGAGGTAGCTAAAAAGATGAGAGAAAACTGTGATATCCTCGTAGCCTGGGGAGACTGTGCATGTTTTGGTGGGATAATGACCATGAGAAATTTTGAAAAGGTCGATAAGATCCTGGAAGAGTGTTACCTTGAAAAAAGCGACGAGGAGAGTGTGGTTCCAGATGATGAGCTGATACCGACTCTCACCGATAAAGCAAAGGGTCTAGATGAGATAATCGACGTCGATGTCTATATCCCGGGATGCCCTCCTTCAGCGGATGTTATCCGATACGGATTAGAAAAACTTCTTGAAGGAGAGATACCGAAGTTGGATAAAGATAAATTGAGATACTAGAGGTGCATAAAATGGGAGAAATAAAAGAAATAAACCCTGTAACCAGGGTAGAAGGTCACGGAAAGATAAGCATACATCTTGACGACGATAAACAAGTGAAAGAGGCTAGATTCCACGTTACTGAATTCAGAGCATTTGAAAAATTCGTTGAGGGGAGGGTACTTTGGGAGATGCCTGAGATGACATCCAGGATATGCGGTATCTGCCCTGTTAGCCACGAACTAGCATCGGCCAAAGCATGTGATGAGCTCGTCGCAGCTGATATCCCAGAAGCTGCTCACAAGATAAGAGAACTCATCCACATGGCTCAGATACTGCAATCGCATAGCTTGAGTTTCTTTTACCTTTCCAGCCCAGACCTAGTCATGGGCTTCGATGCGTCACCGGAAGAGAGGAACATATTCGGACTGATGAAGAAGGACGAAGAACTCGCTAACAGAGGTATCAAACTCCGGAGCTTTGGACAGAATATAATACAGGCTCTAGGTGGAAAAAAGGTTCATCCTGAACTATCGGTCCCTGGTGGTGTAAATCAAAATTTACTGCGAGATAAAGGAGAAGAATTCCTTGAGAAAACAGATGAACTGAAATCTTACATACAGGACACGTTAAGCCTGTTGAGAGACCTGTACGAGGACATGGATGTCGATGTTGAAGAATTTGCATCTCATGAAACGGGATATATGGGGCTGGTGGATGAAAACGGACATCTGGAATTTTATGACGGGGATCTCCGTATAGTCGATGGGGAAGGTACGATACTTACAGAGATAGATCCAAAGAGATACGATGATGTGATCGGAGAAAGGTCATTGAACTGGAGTTACATGAAATTTCCATATTACAAAAAATTGGGATTTGAAAATGGAGTGTACAGAGTAGGACCATTAGCTAGATTGAATCTCATCGACGGCATAAGCACTGAGTTAGCCCATGAAGAATGGATACGCTACAAGGAGATCGGAAGTAAAGAGATAAAAGAGGGATCCCTGTTTTATCACTACGCGAGGCTGATAGAAAGTCTTCATACTGTCGAACGGATCGAGGAGTTATTACAGGATGAAGATATCTATACCGGGAAGATAAATGTACCAACCCAAGCCAGGGAAGCTAGAGGTGTCGGTGTAATAGAAGCCCCTAGAGGAACTCTGATACACGACTATGTATCCGATGCACATGGTGTGATCAAGAACGCTAACTTCATCGTTGCTACAGGCCATAATAACCTTGCTATCAATAAGAGCATCCAGAGCGTAGCTGAAGAGTACATAGATGGGTCGCATGAAGAGATACCCGAAGGTATATTGAACAGACTTGAAAGCGTGATCAGATGCTACGATCCATGCTTGTCATGTTCTACACATGCTGTAGGCAATATGCCCTTGATGGTGGATCTAGTTTCTAACGACGGCAGACTATTAGACAGTAAAGAGAGATACTGAACTACTCGAACCTCAAGGTAGCGAAGTACACTGGCAGGGACCGTTACCTGCTGAGCTATATCGATATAGGTATAGTTGAGATGATCGCTGCGATGCCTCACAAAATCGATCCGATACCGTTTAGGTCACGTAGAACCTTTCGGTAGATCATTGTAAACCACGGATGGGTCCGCCACATCAGTTGGACACTGCGAAGCACATCTGCCACATCCGACACATGCTATATCTCCGAATATCTTATAGATATATAACCCCTTAGTCATCAATCGGTGTCGGTATCGCTGGTACTTTTCATCCATCACATGATCATCGGCGATATCCTTTGAGAACTCTTCATATAAACACTGTTTCCATATCTCCGGGTTCCCATCTTCACCGAGGTTGTCCCTTGTGATATCATCCTTATTTATGAAATAGCTAGTGGGACATACGATTATGCATGAACCACATTCTGTGCAAGCTTTAGAATGTTTTTTCCAGAACTCGATGTCATCATAATTTCTATCTAGAGTTTTGGGTAGTTCTTCTAGTGGAAAATCGAGTTCTCTAGTGAATTTTGTCTCTAATTCAGATAATTTATTATCCACCCTGGATTTTTCATCCTCTGTCGCATCCCTGATGTCTATGCCATCCAATAGATTGAAACCGTCCTCAGAACCGATCTCTATGGCATAAGTATCTCCAAGATCTGTTAGCATCAGGTCGTAGTTTTTTGAGACGTTCGAAGTGTTCATACTTCCTGCAAAACATCTATCTGCCACCACATCCATATTGACACCCACCAGCACAGAAGATCTCCTTTTTATGAGATAGTTTCTTCCTTTTGGGGTTTCGGAGAGAACGTTGTCCAATTGACGAATTGCATCGAGGTCGTAGGGATGTATACCAATTATGATCCTAGGGGTTATATCATGTTCCAGTGTCTCTTCATCCTGATCTTCAAGCAAGAGGTTTTCTCGCTGAGACATAAAATATTTAGTCGGAGGTAAGACCGTCGTATCATAATCCAGACGTAAGTCAGATGCTTTGTTTAAAACGTCGAAGTCGAACTTTCCCTCCTTATCTTGAACCCCCACCACTTCACGGGGGTCATCCTCCAATAAATGCTCCACAAAAGCCTCAAAATCCTCTTTGCTGATGATCTTCATGGTCTCACTCATATGTGCTGTGATTGACGTGAGAATCACCATGCATTAAAGCTTTTCGTCTAAATCATGAATTATACGCTGTGGTTA
>PWKY01000017.1 GCA_003560595.1 Thermoplasmata archaeon
GGCATAGTAGTTTCTTTGAAAACCCGTTGGCTTTCCGAGTGAGCTACGATGGCGAGTGGAATGAGACTTCGTAGTTTCTTGGAAAACCCGTTGGCTTTCCGAGTGAGCTACGATGGCGAGTGGAATGAGCCATGGGAGCTTGTTGGAAATTCTTTCCGACTAAGCTACGATGGCGAGTGGAAAGCAGTATCGTTTCCCATGGGATATCACTTCCCGAAGGGGTTATGAAACCTGCCTGTTCAGGCAGACGATACTGCCATCCAAAAATAAATGTTGTGCTTTGTCTCACATCTCTCCTTCGTGGAGCTCAAGATGATCGGTTTCGATCTCCACCAATGCCTCGAAGAGTTCCTTCACACGGGGTTCTTCAGCCTCTTCTGCGAACTTCCTGTAGTGCTTGATGGCCCTAGATTCTCTACCATGGGCTTCTTCTACGTTTTCGCTTACATTATGAGAGCAACCCTTTGATTTCTTTTCGATATCAGGTTCTTCGATCTTGAGGAATTTACAGATAGCTTCAGCGTGTTCTGATTCGACCTTTGCTAATCTTTTGAACATCCCCTCTGTGCGAGGACCATCTGCATTTCTATAAGCGCAATAATAGAAGGTTGCATTGGCCACTTCCAATTCAAGAGCACTCTCTAAATTCTTCTTGCTTATCGGGGTAAGCTCTACATCGGGCTCTTCGTATTCTTCACCCGGTTTCAAGAATTCTTTGTCAGCACCACAATAAGGACAGTCTGTTGGTGGCTCTTCTCCCAGATAGGTCTCTCCGCAAATCCAGCATCTATATACTTTTAACATACTTTAACACCGGGTCAAATAATGACATCTACCATAAAAAATTAACCCCAAAATGTTTATTATCTACGTAGTACTAGGATGATCAAAGTAGTACTATTATAATAATTCGTTCGTAAGCTGTTTTGGAATAAAGAGAGAAAATATTAAATAGGGTATTACTCATACCTATTATGTCCTACGTCCTACTTAAAAACCGGAAATATGAGTAGTACGGTGTAAGACAAAGGCGTAAGGAAGGTGCACTGGATATGGATAAAAAGATCTCCTTAAGGGTGTCTGAAGAAGACCTGGACGTTATCGATTCCTTCATCAGTCGACATGATTTCCCCAATCGGTCGGCGTTCATAAGGGAGGCAGCGATAGATTACATAGAAAGGGCTAACATCCGTAAGAATCAAACCGAGATCCCAACGAAAGTATCTCTACCGAAGAAGACCGAGAACCTAGTCCACTATTTGATAGCCATCGGACACTATGAATCCTGGGACGCAGCGATACGCGATCTCGTTAAAAAGGGGATACTCAGTGAAGACCTGGCTAATATAAAGAAACAGTACGAGGTGATCGGAGATATCAGTGGGCATATAGAAAGTATAATCGAAGTCCAGAAGCAAAAAGAACGAGAATACATGACAAAGTGAGTCATGGATGTAGGACCAACACCAAGTGTCAAAAACCCTTTACCGACAGAATCGGAGGAACCAAATGAACGCAATCGAAAACAACAAAGACGAAACGTACCTGGAAGGAGCCGCTCAGGACATATTGAGTTCGTTGTTATACAACACGAACATATATGTCGTCGGAGTCGGTGGATGTGGATGCAATACCGTTGAGTATATCTCAAAACAGGGTATAGAAAACGTAAGAACAATAGGAATAAACACGGATCGGACTGTTTTGAACTATCTCGATGTGGACCGCCAGATGCTTATAGGTAAAAATCTGACGGATGGAAATGGAACTGGTGGCGACCCATACATTGGGGAAAGAGCTGCAAAATTGAACGAAGAGCAGATACTCGATGCTCTTGATGGGGCCCAGATGGTGATTATAGTAGCCGGCTTAGGTGGCGGCACAGGATCTGGTGCTTCTAAAGTTATCGCAGATCTGGCTAGGAGAAATGGAAAACTGGTAGTATCCTATATGATAATGCCGTTTTCCGTAGAAGGGCCTAATCGATACAATGTTGCCAAAAGGCACCTAGAAGAGATTTCTATCTTGAGTAACACAACTACCGTATTTGAAAACGACAAAGCATTAGTAGTCGCTGGAAAGAAACCTATCTCAGAAGCCTTTCAAGTGGCCAGCAGAATGCTGCACGATGTGGTAAAGCGTTTGAAGATGGATTATATAGCGGAATTCTTCCACGAATTCGGTTTTAACGAAGCGGAGATGTCTGAAACCCTTTTTCATGATCCAGAGATAGAAGAGGATTTTGAAGAAATCCAAGAGGTAGAGGAACCACCTGTCATCGAAGCACTCAAGTGTGTAGATGATGAAAACAAACCATACGAGCTCAGTCTCGACTCATTCTTGGATAATTATCAGTAAAAATCCCCTTCTTTCCTTTTTTTTATTTATCCTGATATTTAACATCGATCAAAATGACGGATATCAGGCACTATCGCTGTATGCTATTAAATATTTTTAGATTATTTATATATTCTCAGGGGTACTCGACTTCGACGATAGTCTTAATCCCACCCCTTATCTTCCAATCCCCTTTGACCTTCATGTATCTTGGTTCGAGGGCTGCTACTAGATCATCCAATATACGATTAGTCGCCTTCTCATGGTATATCTCTTTATCCCTAAAGTTCACTATGTAGTACTTCAGTGATTTTAGTTCGATCAGGCGTTGATCTGGAACATAGGTGACTGTGATCTCTGCAAAGTCGGGTTGATCCCTCTTCTCTGGACAAAGGCAGGTGAACTCTGGTATCGTTATCTCGATAGTATAATCCTTGTTTTCATCTTCGTTAGGTATGGTTTTTAGGATCTCATTATCCATGTTACAACATCAAAGCTAAAAGAAATATAATACTTCGTATCGATTCATGAATACGTATATTGCAAAATATAAATAGGTGTGACGCATTCCCCCATCCCCTACACCTTAGAGGTTTATTATATGAAAACAGCATTGATAGCATTAGGGGGAAACGCACTTTTGCTTCCCGATCAAAAAGGCTCTATCGAAGAACAATACAAGAACATGCGTGTCACCTGTGATATACTCGCAGAGATGATAAAGGAAGGGTACGAGTTGGTTTTGACACATGGTAACGGACCTCAAGTCGGTAATATGCTTATGCAAAACGAACTAGCTTCCCAGGTAGTACCTCCGATGCCTTTAGATATATGTGTTGCACAATCTCAAGGTCAGATAGGCTACATCTTCCAACAAGTGTTATCAAACAAATTGAAGATGGAAGGTATAAACCGTTCGATATGCAGCTTGATCACCCAGGTATTAGTAGATAAAGACGATCCTGCCTTTAAAGATCCAACTAAATACATCGGGCCTTATTATCTCCCTTCCGAAGCCAACAGGCTCAAGGAAGAAAAGGGATGGGACATCAAAGAGGCTGAAAACGGTAAGTTCAGGAGGGTCGTTCCTTCTCCTGAGCCGAAGAGTATATTGGAGTCAAAAATAATAAGAGAACTGGTTTTTAGCGGTGAAGAGGGACATATAATAATTGCCGCCGGCGGAGGAGGAGTTCCAGTAGTTGAAGAAGAAGAGGGATACGTTGGTGTAGAAGGAGTCATCGATAAATACCTAGCTAGTGCCGTTTTAGCAGTTGACATCGAAGAGGAGTTCTTTGTCATGTTGACACGGGTAGATAAGGTATGTCTTAACTTCGGAAGTTCCGATGAAAGGGAATTAGATTCCATGACGGTTGACCAGGCAAAACAATACCTAGAGGAAGGGCAATTCCCACCTGGAAGCATGGGCCCAAAAATAAAGGCGTCTATCCACTTCTTGGAGAATGGAGGAAAAAGGGTTTTGATAACCTCGTCAGAAAAATTATCAGCGGCTTTGGATGGCAAAGATGGTACTTATATATACAAAGATTAAGAGCGTTTTTCAAGTATCTCTCCAGGCCTTCTGAACTCCCCACCCCAGTATAGTATCAGATCGCTGCGATCGACGCCTGATTCTATAACAGAGGCGTTAACAACTTTACCTATGAACCATACATGGTCGCCGATGGATATATCTTTTTCAACTCTGCATTCCATTGTTATGGGGAATTCTTCGATACCGCAGGGGGATATTTTTTTGCTTTCTTGCCTTGTTAAGTTGAATTCAGAGAATTTGTTAACATCCTTTCCGGATAAACTACCGCATCCAACGACGATATCCATATCCAAGGACCTGGGCACGTTTATAGTGAATTCGGGATTATCTCTTAGAAGGGAAAAGGAATACCTTTCAGGTGCGATACCTATGCCGATATATGGAGGTTTAAGGGAAAAAACATGTACTAGAGAAACGGTTATAAGATTGGTTTTCTCACCTCTACCGGTACCTACTATAACGGTTGGGAAATGTGGTAGTGATCTTAAACCTTCTTTTTCAGAAGTGGTTTTCTTCATAAGGTTATTATCAGTTAACTTATTAATTAAGTTTTCGAAATACGAATATTTCATCCTCAAAAGATTTATATCCGTTCCTAGGTTGGTTAGAAACCATGATAGAAAGACCGAGGGGGACAAGGGACATGTTCCCAGAGGAGATGGAAAAGAGAAGAGCGGTGGAAGATAAGCTAAGAGATGTCGTTGAAAGCTTCGGTTACGGCGAGGTCCTAACTCCCACTTTCGAACATACCCAGCTTTTTCTAGAAAAATCCGGTCCATCTATCATAGAAGAAATCTATGCCTTCGAAGACAAAGGGGGCAGAGAGATCGCTTTAAGGCCCGAATTCACAGCGTCTGTTATGCGTCTTTATCATGAAGGTATGCGTGAGAGACCTAAACCTCTAAAATTGTATTACTTTGGATCTGTGTTCCGTTATGAAAGACCCCAGGCCGGTAGATACCGAGAATTCTGGCATTTTGGAACCGAACTCATAGGTCCGGACACTCCTAAAGCCGATGCTGAGAATATCGCTCTAGCTTATACATGTGTGAAAGAGACCGGTTTGAAGGATTTCCTCTTGAGGATATCAAATCTAAAGATACTTTATACTTACTTGGATGAAAAAGGTATCCCAGATCAAGAGAAAAAAGAAGTATTTCACATGATCGATAAGGAAGAGCATGACGAATTGATGGAATATACCTTCGGTGCAGAATTGATAGAGGTGCTAGGATCAAACTTGGAGGATATCAAGGATCATCTTGATGATAGTGGACCTGTGGACGATTTGCTTAACGTGTTAGATGTGCTAGAATTATACGGTATATCTAAGGAAGATTATGAGATCGATCTCAGTACGGTTCGAGGTTTGGACTACTATCAAGGAGTGGTATTCGAGATAGATGCTGGAGGATTGGGTGCAGAAAAACAGATATGCGGTGGAGGTGACTATCAGCTTGGATCTATTTTTGGAACCGATGTTTCCGCTAAAGGATTCGCCTTTGGGTTTGATAGGGTGTTGCTGGCGTTGGGAGAAGATTTAAACTTGGATAAGAAACCTAGATGCTACCTGATACCCATCGGTGTCGAATCAGAAGGATATTGCTATGAACTCATGAAAGATATGCGTGAAGAGGGATTGGTTATCGATATCGAACTTATGGAGAGGGGGATAGGAAAGGCCTTATCTTATGCAGACAGGGCTGGGTTCGATTTC
Organism: Thermoplasmata archaeon; assembly: GCA_003560595.1. GTDB lineage: Archaea > Thermoplasmatota > Thermoplasmata > Halarchaeoplasmatales > Halarchaeoplasmataceae > Halarchaeoplasma. The sequence goes on from PWKY01000017.1 coordinate 5,607, forward strand.
GCCTTCTTGATCGGTGAAGATGAAATAAACAAAAGTACGGTATCTGTAAAAAATATGAAGAGTGGGGACCAAGAAAACGTGCCTTTAGAGGATGTTGGCTCTTTTGTGAGGGAACATCATGAGGATCAATAAGATCCCAACAGTACTATTGATAATTTCATTGGTATATGTCCTAGGGTTATTCATAGCACCGATGACCATGGAGCCGGGAACTGTAGGACCTATTTCAGGCCAGGCTAATCAATTCACATTTCTTGACGAATGGAGTGAACTTCCCCTTTATCACCGATTTATATACTCATTCAGCGATTTCAATTGTCATCAGATGCACAACCGTTCATATTTCATCAATGGTAACCAGATGCCGGTATGTGCCAGGTGTGCCGGGATATTCGTTGGTATATCTATAGGTCTTTTAGCCATGGTCTTCGTAAAACCATATTTTGATTATAAGGATACGTTACTTCAATTCGTTCCTGGAAACCATTTTAACAGGAAAAAGAACATCAAAATTTTGATCCTATTCCTCCTAGCTGCTGTGGTAGCCCTTCCCATGGTGCTCGACGGAGGTATTCAGATGGTAACAGACTACGAGAGCACAAATCCGATCAGAACCTTGACCGGATTGATATTTGGAATAGGTTTATCGGTCTTTGTGATGGCACTTTTCATGTCTTCTATAGCAGAAGCGAGGGAAAATAATAAATACAGAGGCCTACCTGCATCGAAAACTGAGGATTTGCAATGGCAAAATGGCAAGGTAAATCAAAAAAGAAAACCACAGGCGGAAGAAGAAGATTCGCACGTAAAAAGAAGAAGTTCGAAATAGGGCCCGATTTCAACCCCGCGGTTATCGGAGATAAGAAGATCAAAAAGATTCGAACCCGTGGCGGAAATCAAAAGGTTAGGATAGTAGATATAAGGACCGTCAATCTATCCGATAAGAAAGGTAACGTCACTAAACAAGGTATCAAAACCGTCCTTGAGAATCCCTCTAATCCAAACTACGTTCAGAGGAACATACTTACAAAGGGTGCAATAATAAGTACATCTAAAGGAAAGGCTAGGATAACATCGAGACCTGGTCAAGACGGGGTAGTTAACGCGATTTTGATCGAGGATTGAGATGCCTCCAAGGAAGAGAAAGACCTGGGTGATATATCCGGAATACTTCGACAAGCGGATGACTAGAAAGGAAGGTAGGAGGATACCAAAGGACCTATCCTTTAAATCCCCAAACATCGAGGAGATCAATAAGGTTTTGAATTCATACAACATACCGAATAGGGTGGAAAATCACAAGCACCATCCTGCAAGGTGGTATGAAAAACGGGGAAGGGTCTTACTCGCTAAGCAGAACGTACCCAAACAAACTTTTTTAAAGAAATTGGCAGAAAGGATCAAAGAGAAAAGATCCTAGGGAGTCATACGTCTAACCTTTGTATACTTTACCGAGTCGTTTGATCTTCGAGCGAATGCAAAGCTTTTTCTTACACTGTGAGCCACCCTTACAGCTCTACTGACATCGTACCGACTGCATTCAAATCCTTTTTCAACAGGTTGTATCAAATATTCTGCATGATGATGGTCTGGATCTCCGAGATAACAACGAAAGGCAGTACCGTATTTGAAACCGGTTTTAGGTATCACCCCTCTTTCTCTTAGATCATTATATACAATAGAACGGAATTCATAATCCTTCTGTTTTTGGGAAGCATAACTATGGAACTGTGCTTCATCCATCTCCTGTCCGTTACCCCCATGGATCAACGTCAATTTGTCTTTCTTTTGAAGAAATTGGGTTTCCAGAAGTGAGATCTGAACTTCATCGAACATCGCCTTTCCGAAGAAAAATTTACTATTCAATATTTTAGCATCTTCTACCAAACACCGATTGCCGTAAATCACCCCATCATAATTATCTTCAAGAGAGTCTATATCATCATCACCTTTTAAGTCGATCGTCGATATTTTATAATATGTGACATCTCCTTCTTCGTCCAATGTAGCGATCATCATATCTTTTTTTAACTTCATTATACGATCACATATCTCCTCGATGGATGATAACAGAAATTTGTCGGTCTCTGCGTTAACAACCAACCAGTACTCCGAAGGTGTCTTTCCCGGACCGCCACCACGTGGAAATACTCTGAAGTCAGCTGGAGGAGATGCGTCTTTCAGTACGTAACCCCGCCGCCTCATATCGCTGTAAACCGGGTATAATAAAGAGGATCTAGGGTCAAGTGCCAGTGACCGCTTTATCAACAGTGAATAAGGTACCTCAACTCCAGAGCTATCAGTGATCTCCAGCCTGTTCGACTCCATAAGATATCTAGCCTCGAACAGATCTAGTTCTAATCCTCCTCCAGATAGAGGTATACCGTAGTACCCCTTGTTGTATAGTCTATTTGCTTCGTCTTCTGCGTCCACTAATACCTTGTTATCCTTCAATATTCCCGGCACTTTATCGTACTGGAAACAGACAGGGGGATTATAAAAGGCTTTCACTGTTAATTACTTTGGTAAAGTAGGTATAAACTTAAATATCAAGTTATATTTGATTTAAATGATATGGATAATTTGTTCGTTTACGGAATGCTTCTATTCGAAGACGAAGACCCCAGTCATGGGATAGATACAAAGAGGCATATAGATAAAACTAAAAGAGGTTGGGTTGAAGGAAGGCTTTACGTTGTAGAGGGATTTCCGTTCCTTGTACCTGAAGGAGAGCATAAAGTCAAGGGAAAGCTCCTAAAATGCAATGATATCGATACACTTTTACAAAAATACGATGTGATCGAAGGCGCAAATCAACCTGATCCATTCTTTGAGAGGGAAGTTGTTACCGTTAATTTAGAAAACGGTGATGAAGAAAAGGCTTACTGCTACGTTGGAGGGAGAAGTCTCCGAGATTGTTTTGCAAAAGAACGATACCTAGTGGAGACCGGAGATTGGCTTGACACTAATCCTTGAAGTTCAAGGGAAAACCATATGAATAGGTTTCAACGTGGGTAAGTTATGAGCATCCGAGCGTTAGTACTCTCAGATATACACGGAAGCACAAAGGCAGCAAAGCTGGCTAACAGACATGCCTCTGATTTAGAACCAGATCTAACTATAATCTGTGGAGATATCACACATTTCGGTACCCGGGAATGGGCTGTAAATTTCCTAAATAGATTATCAACGGATGTGATCGGAGTGACCGGTAACTGCGATCCTCTCGAGATCGTGAAAGCATACCAGGATGCAGGTGGAATACATCTACATCTATCGTCCTACAGCACTGATGGGATATCTTTTTCAGGCCTATCTGGATATGATCATCCCAAGAACGAAACAGATAAATTTAGAGAGGTTTCAAAGGGATCCCAGGTATTCGTGCTTCACGTACCACCCTATGGTATAAACGATGTTACAAGGGGTGGAAAAAATATAGGTGAAAAAAAACTAAACCCGATCATAGAGGAAAACAAACCGCTCCTTGTATTGAGCGGCCATGTTCACGAATCCGCAGGTATTATCACTGAAAAAGGAATCACATACATAAATCCCGGTCCTGCAACGAAAGGTAATGCTGCATTTATCGAGTTAACGAAAGAGAAGATAATAAATGCAAAATTACTCTGATGGTTATGAATCCATAGTGAATAAGTGTATGTTTAAAGTATAGCTAATAATTTTAACCTATTAACCTTTTATCGAGGAAAATAAGTGTATGTATTTAATTCATAATATTGCAATTTTTTCTCATCACCATCTTTGACTTAAAGGGAGTATAACCGAGGGGTATTAGGGATTTTCTCCCGGAAAATCTTCGAAAATTATTAAATTATCCTATAGTCGTTATAAACAATATGTTTTCCGACATTAAGCTTTATAATATAAATACATTACGTCGTAAAAGGTATCTTTTGCGACTTCTCCGGATCACACTATATATACTTTATGAATAATGGCAAAAGACGCTACAAAAGGTGTTTTTATGGTTAAAGAGGGTAGGGTCTGCAATTATAACCATCTATTTTATGCAAAGATCGGTGATCTGTTGGTTTTTCGTATCTTAAGAAATACCGCTCTTTTCGTTTATAGTTTATTTTTTTAATGTAATAAGTTATTGCGTTAAATTTTATAAACTATTAGTTAATTCATAGTTATGTAGATAATATGAATTTTCATAACGATAATTAGTATATTACTTAATTAACGTATTAAAGTTAATTGATATTTTTTATATACTTTATGTTTACACGTGTTTTTACACTATATTGGAAATACCATGGGAAATAGATATCATCTATTTTTTAAGGTTGTAACGTTAATATTCTTTTTATTTTAAATTATATTTTAACAAGATATCATGCAGTAAAAATAATAAGATTTTTTCGAAGAACAGAAAATAGCCCCGCCCGGATTCGAACCGGGGTCTCGGGCTCCAAAGGCCTGAATGATTGACCGCTACACCACGGGGCTTGAGCGAATGCGAAAGGCGTGTGGTTATTGGAAGCTTTTTCTTCCGAGCCACCACGGGGCTTGAGCGAATGCGAAAGGCGTGTGGTTATTGGAA
>PWKY01000070.1 GCA_003560595.1 Thermoplasmata archaeon
TGTGAATCGAAATCGGTGTACTGAGGAACGTAACCGACTTTATCTCTCGCTTTTTTTGGTTCTCTGCCGAAGATCGTTACTTCGCCTTCATCCGCCTCCAACAAACCCAGTATGACTTTGAGCAGCGTGGTTTTACCCCCGCCATTAGGGCCTATTATACCTAGAAAATCTCCTCTTTCCAGCTGTAAGTTAACGTTCTTAAGGACTTCAGCATTACCCAATTTAACGGACAGGCCCTTGATGTCCAGTGCGTTCATACCACTTTCAACTCTTTCATCTTCTTTTACCAACGTAATCACTCAGATATTTATTCGACCACCACAGTTATAGGCGGAGTTTCATATCCTATATGATCTTGATGCCACAGCTGGAAAACTACCTCTGTTTGTCCTTCCATCTCTCCGACGATGTGTACATGATCCGTATGCTGATGGAAACTTACTATACCTTCGTTAGCACCTTCGGCTAGCTCGACCTTGAGTTCGTAATGATCACCATCGAGGGGTATTTCGTTTCCTTCCGCATCTTCAATACTTGCCCCAAGAGATACATGCTCTTCTACATGAACAACTGGTAAACTTCCGTGCCAATGATCACCATGTACGTAAGCAGTGACTTCATCCTTACTCCTATCTATGACCTTGAACTCACTGATATCGTCTTCACGTTCCTTTTCACTAAAAGATTCCACAAGAGCTCGAGCAATTTGTTCGATATTATCCAGATAGCCATCGGACAACGGGTTGAGTGATTTAACTTCGCCATCGATCTCTTCAGCTATGGTCTTAGCTGCGCTGTCGTCGAACTGAGGTGAAACAAAGATGATCCTGATATCTTCTTCTTTCGCTATATCGATGATCCCGGCGATCTGTCCTGGACCAGGATCCTCTCCTTCTATCTCGATGGCAAGCTGTACAAGGCGGTAATCGTCTGCGAAATAGCCCATGGAGGGATGATATATCAAGAACTTTTCTCCTCGATAAGGCGCCATATTCTCACTGATATTTTGATGTAGTCCTTGAAGTTCAGCGATGTAATCAGCGGCATTCTCTCTGTACAATTCTTCATTATCAGGATCTACCTCGACGATCTTATTGACTAAATGTTCTATCATCTTCTCAGCTTTTGTGAGTGACATCCAAGTGTGAGGATCCGCCCCTTCGTTGTGATCATGAGATGTTAAAGAAAAGGTTCCATGTACCATCTTCTGCTCCTCTTCCACGAACACGGCTATAGAAGGGGTCTCATATTCCACATGACCGTCATGCCAAAGCTGGAAAGCCACCTCGGTTTGTCCTTCGGTATCACCTACGATGTGAACGTGGTCCGTGTGCTGGTGGAAACTCACTATCCCTTCGTCTGCACCTTCGGCCAGATCTACTCTGAGTTCGTAATGATCTCCGTCGAGGATTATTTCGTTTCCTTCCGCATCTTGAATGTTTGCCCCGAGTGAAATATGCTCTCCTACATTAACTTCTGGTAAACTTCCGTGCCAATGATCACCATGTACGTAAGCAGTGACTTCATCCTTACTCCTATCTATGATCTGGAACTCACTGATATCGTCTTCATGTTCTCCCTCACCCACGAACACGGCTATAGAAGGAGTCTGGTATTCCACACGATCGTGATCCCACAGTTGGAAAACCACCCTTGTGTGTCCCTGGGTCTCTCCTACTATGTGTACATGATCCGTATGCTGATGGAAACTCACTACCCCTTGGTTTGCACCTCCGGCCAGATCTACTCTGAGTTCGTAGTGATCACCGTCGAGAGGTATTTCGTTTCCTTCGGGATCTTCAATGTTTGCCCCAAGTGAAATATGCTCTCCTACATTAACTTCTGGTAAACTTCCGTGCCAATGGTCCGAGTGGACATACGCAGCGATATCGCCAACACTCCTATCTACGATCTCGAATTTTCCGATCTCTTGTACATGCGCATCACCAAAATGTCTTAGATTTATAGCTTCGCTTGCATCGACGACAACCATGTCAGGGTTCTGATCCTTGATATTGTCCATATATCTTTCTTCGAATTCCATACCAGAACCCAACTTGAAATAGATGTCTGCATCGCTCAACTTCTGCATCAATCCTGGATCGGGCTCGAAGGTATGTGGATCTTCTCCCGGAGGCACCATAACGACCACGTCTATGTTATCTCCGCCTATCCGTTCTACCCACTCCCTTTGCGGCGGTATCGTTACGGCGACCCGCAGATCGTAATCGTCGTCATCTTCATCGAGACATCCGGTAGAAAACACAGTCATGATCAGTAAGAACACAACGCCCAAGATCATCATTTTATCTTTCATTTTATCACCATTTTACTCCGATGGAGAACTGTTTCTGATACCAGTGGCAGTCGTAAAGATCCTCAGGTTCATAGTCGGTTGAAATACAGCAGCCACAATCACAATGCAGATCGTTTCCATATTTAGAATCCATCTTCTCCAATAGGTTACCGCTTACCGAGATGTCCAATGCTGCCGATTCATCACAAGCTTCTTCAGACCCCATGTCCAAAGTGGCCTCTAGGAACTTTTCCAGAAGATGATGTTTACGTATATCCTGCTGCACAAGGTCCTCGGCTTCACTATTTATCTTCAGTCCTTTTCTAGTGATATACTCACCATATCCCAGGTACTCCAACCGTCTCATCTTCTTGAGTGCGGCTACACGTGAAACATCCATCACTTTAGCTATTTCAGCGGGACCGATCGGCCCTTCATGTGCTTTCAAAAGGAACAAAGCCCGAAGGTATTCTCTATCCCTACCGGTAAGTTCGTCGTTCTCCATATTGTTAACTACTACTTAACTTATATTTATATCTTACTCTTATTCCCAGTGCTTAATTAATATTTTACCCGGTTTCAATCCACAAAACATATTTATCGCACCGGATTTGTTTGGATTCCGGAATTGGTCTCCATGGATATGTCCAAAAAACAAGAGTACGAGTTCAAGAAAGCACTTGAGAAGATACAGGAGCTAAAAGGTCGCGGAACGGAACTTATTTCACTATACATACCACCGGACAAACAGATATCTGATGTAGCATCTTACCTTAGGGAGGAGATGTCTCAGAGCTCCAATATCAAATCGAAGTCCACCAAGAAACACGTTCAAGCCGCATTGAAATCGATATTATCCAAATTGAAATACTTCAAAAAACCACCCGAGAACGGATTGGTATTTTTCGTAGGACACATCTCTGCGTCAGGTGATCAAACGGAGATGATATCAGAGACTATAGAACCCCCCTCTAAAATAGAGACCTTCTTATATCGATGTGATTCCGAATTTTATCTGGACCCATTAAGGGGGATGATGGGAGAGAAGATCAAGTATGGACTGGTCGTAGTTGATCGAAGCGAAGCTACGATTGGTATGTTGAACGGGAACAGAGTTGAATCACTGACTAATGTTCAGTCCTTGATCCCAAGTAAGCACTCTAAAGGTGGTCAGTCTGCTCAGAGGTTCGAGAGGCTTATCGAAGGTGCGGCACATCAATACTTTAAGAAGGTGGGAGAAAAGACCAATCGCTTGCTATTGGATGAAAACATAGAAGGTCTATTGGTTGGAGGTCCTGGAGCAACAAAGGACGAATTTGCCGACGGTGACTATCTGCATCACGAACTTAAGAAGAAAATAATCGACCGTTTCAATACCGGTTACACCGACGAGTACGGTCTTAGAGAGCTAGTCCAGATGGCAGAGGATACTCTTTCAGGTCTAGAAGTGATGAAGGAGAAGAAATTGGTCAACCGTTTGCTCAAGGAGATACGTAAAGCGGACGGTGGTTTAGCCACATATGGTGAAGAACAGGTGAGAAAAGCACTCATGATCGGTGCAGTAGATACCTTGTTGATATCCGATGGTATAAACAAAGTGACGGTTCAGACCGTTTGTACTGACTGTGGTGAGGAGATGGAATATTCTTCCACGAAACCAGTGAAAGCACCAGAGTGCCCTGGATGCGGTAATATCATGGATATCAAAGACAAACGAGACATCATCGATGAACTTTACGAGGAAGCGGAAAACACAGGTTCTTCAGTTGAACTCATATCTGATGAATCCGAAGAGGGAGAATTGTTACTAACCGCCTTCGGAGGCCTAGCCGCTATTTTGAGATTTAGGATCGGAGATGGTGTCGTATGAATTATCCGCTGATAGCATTTGAAGAAGAGATCAGAGGAGAGATAGAACGTATTTTAGGAAGGGAAATAGAAATACCTGTAGAAATACCCTATGAAGAAAGGGGGGACTACGCCGTACCCTGCTTTTCCTTTGCACCCATATCAAAAAAAAATCCTAAAGAGATCGCTTCTCAACTAGTAGATGAGATGAAACTAGATCTGGGTAGGGCGGAACAATCGGGACCCTATCTTAACTTCTGGATCCATGAAAGTTATCTTCTTAAAGAAACTGTTGGTAGATCTTTGGAGGAAAAATTCGGCTGGTTCGAGCAAAAAGATGAAAAAGTGCTCATAGAACACACCAGTGCCAATCCAAACGCCCCTCTACATGTAGGCAACGCTCGTAACCCTATCATCGGCGATACTGTTGCAAGGATATTCAAGCGCTTGGGATACGACGTTACCACGGAATACTACGTCGATGATATGGGACGTCAGGTGGCGATACTTACCTGGGGATTAGAAAATCTATCAAAAAAAGATGTGGAAGAGGTTGAAAGAGATAAACCGGACCATCGACTCATGGTTTACTACCAAAAGGCATCTAAACTGATGGAAGAAGAATCCGTTAAAGAGGGGATCCATGATATAATCAGATTGATGGAGTCAGGAGATGCTGATACCATCGAAAGATTCAAAACTAATTCAGAACTGGTTCTATCCGGACACAACGCTTCCCTAAAACGATTGAATATATCTCACGACAGCTTTAAGACCGAATCCTCTCTAATACTAGAGGGTAAGGTACGTGAAGCCGTTGATGCATTGAAAAAAGTTCCTATATGCGGAGAAGATGAAGGTGCTCTTTACATCGAGTGGGACGGTAATAGAGTGTATCTAACTAGAAGCGACGGAACAAGCCTTTACCCTGTCCGTGACATAGCCTATCACATAGAAAAAACAGAAAGAACAGATAGGTTGATCGACATACTGGGAGAGGACCATAAGACGCATGCACTTTCTATCTTCAAAGCATTAGAAGCACTGAATATCGAGCCGTCCCCTGAATTCATCTTCTACTCCTTCGTATCTCTAGAGGGTGAGAAGATGTCAACTCGGTCCGGAAGGTCCGTATGGCTGGACGGTTTGATGGACACAGCCCGTCAGCGTGCAGAGGAAGAGATACTCGCTAGAAGAGACGATCTCAAGCATGACGATGTGCAGGATATTGCGGAGATAGTGGGCATGGGGGCTGTAAGATTTAACGTGATCAAAGTTCAACCTGAGAAACCTATTGACTTCAGGTGGGAAGAGGCACTAAACTTCCAAGGAAGTAGCGCTCCTTTCGTCCAATATTCACACGCTAGAGCAGCGAGCATATTGAGGAGATGGGGTGGGGATAAAGATGAACTCACCTCGGTTGATCCTACTTTATTGGATTGCGAAGGCGAGATAAAGTTGGTAAAAAAGATAGCACAATACCCACGTGTTCTTCTTGAATCAACAACCTCTCCACATCTAATCGCAAACTACGCTGTTCAGCTTGCAGCAGAATTCAATAAATTTTATCGAGATCATCCCGTTCTACAGGCAGAAGATAACAAACTATCCCGATTGGCTCTTGTACTTTCTTCAAAGAATGTTCTGAAAGAGGTATTAGATACATTGGGTATAATCGCACCAGATCATATGTAAAAAAAGAAAATAAAGAGAAAGGGGTTTTTTTTGTTTTACTTGCGCAGCATATTCTGAACCTTATCTTTATTCAGATAAAGGCCTACTGCTACTCCGATTATGATGACCGGAACAAGTATGTAGCCTATCAGAGTGCGCCACTGTGGTGGATCTACGTTTACGGTAATATCCATCTCATTGTCGTATTGCCATGCTGCTGGTTCATCGGCATCAGTTACATTGACGGTTAAAGTGTGTTCACCTTCTTCTGCTTCCCACTCAAACCTTATCTGCCTGGATTCGTCGATAGGTATATTGGAAGCTGTTTCTTCACCATCTACGTCATAAAATCTTGGTGTGATCGCAACTGGTTCACCATCGACTCTAAATGCAACATTCACGTTGGTAGCATTTGCGGTACCGTAATTTGTCACGTTTGCGATAACCTCTACTGTATCTCCACTCCTGATACTATCTTCTGAAAGGAATACTTCCATCACTTCTATGTTCGGCGTAGGTCCAGGTATCACTTCAATTGTGTGTGAGATGTTATTGTAGTTTCCTGCTTCATCAGTGACGTTCAAGTGTATATCATAGGTTCCGATTTGTGGGTAAGAGTAGTTTGTGTCACTCTGTACAACACCAGGTAGCCACCACTCTATGTTTATCTCTGATTGTTCCCCATCGAACCCAGCTGGGTCATAAGATCGGTCGGCATCTAGTGAAAACTCTTGGTTCCTTCTTAATCGAACTGTGTCGGTGATGTTCTCACTGCCTATCTCTCCGTCCTCATGGGTCAGTGTAAATCTTGCAACTGGAGGTGTAACATCCTCCACTGTTATAAGTATGGTTTCTACGTTCCAGTTACCCAATACATCTGTAGCGTTTACTGACACTTCATAGGTCCCGTATAACTCGAATGAGTGACTAACGTTTGTACCTGTTATGTGGTCCGTTCCATCGCTAAAGTTCCAACTGAATTCTGATATTTCACTATCATCGGTGAAGTTATATGCTGAAAACTCGATCGTTTCACCTTCATCTACAATTTCGTTGGTAACTTCTATTTCGCCTTGTGGTCCTGTTCCATCAACTAGGATATTGGTATATGCATAGATTACCAATCCTCCTGCTTGACGTATTCTAACGGAGATGTTCATATCTTCGCCATCATCTTCAATACCAAAGGTATGTGTTATCTCGCTTCCGTATTTACCTATCTCTACGTTATCTAATAACCAAGTATAGTTCGCATCTTCTTCTCTGCCTACTGGATCGGTCAAGTCGGCTATCAAGGTTACCTCCTCTTCTGCTTTCACAGCATAGTATTGATCATCCAAACGGTGTACGTTCACATCATCTACTAGCACAACTGATGCTTCACCTTCTTCAGACAAGCGTACCTCAAGGGTTAGATATGATCTTCCAACACCTTCAGGAGTATCTATGGTTATTTCAGTATAGCCTTCTATTTCAACACCAGATGGTATTACTTCGTTCTCCGTTACAGCTCTCTCATAGCCATTAGGCAAATTGATCGTATATGAGTAATCACGGTGATTTCCAATAACCGCGTCGTTCTTGAGTGCCAGGTTCAAAAAGATTGGGTCATCTTCTTCCATCTCTAACTCCCCGTCGACAGAATAATGCATCTCGCTGGTTAGGGTTATCGTATCCACATCAAGATCGGTGACATCTCCACGTAACGATTCAAGTTCAAGATCATCATCAAATGGGAAATCATCTAGTGTGTATATGTTGTCTTCCAACCATAACATCCTCTGAGATGTAGGATGGTTGGCTTCCCTGTACTCGAGCCATTCTCTGAATAAATCTACATCTGACTGAGTAACGATACCGTCTCCGTCTCCGAACACCATATCGATCTGCATACGCAGGTTACCTAGATACCAGTGATCCAATCCCATCATACGGCTGTTGATCTCCAGTGTCCTCTCCCGGATAACGGTCATCGATTCCCATGATTCAAATCCGATATGTGTGTTTATGGTTTCACCGGGAGTCTTTTCAACTTCAACCCGGCGTAATGGATAATTTACATCGTCACTTTCGATCTGAATATCCTGTATGAATGGTTTGTATCCTTCTGCGGAAACTATCAATGTGTAATTACCTTCTGAAGCTCCGATGTTGAACCATGCGTTGCCTTCTGGCATGGTTGATCTTAAGATATCCGTGTTGTCTTCTTGGTTGATCAAGGTAACTTCCATCTGTGTGGTTATACCATATCCATGATCGGAGAAAAGGAACCCGCTAACTTGTGGAGTATCCTGCAAAACAACGTCTATATTTTTAGTTTCATTGATAACAAAGTCATACTCCATGTAGGGTGCATAATCTTCTGCTTCAACCCTTAGGTTGAACATGCCCTCGTACATCTTAAACTCGAATTCTCCTGATGTAAAGTTATCGATGCCAGTTTGGAAGTGGTAATCCGTTCCATCAAATAAATGGATCTGTGCATCTTCTAAAACATCTCCGAACTCGTTCAAGACGGTACCGTTAACAGAATGTTCTCTAACCTTCGATACAACCGTGATATCTTCATATACGGTATAATCCGCTGTCACTTCTAGAACACCTGATTCCCCTCCATGGTAGGCCCTGATGTGGGTCTGGGAAGGTATAGATATTTTGTAATGACCTACATCCAGGTCTGAGAACTGGAAGTATCCTCCTTTTTGAGTTTGTGATTCTATAGTTACTTCCTCGTTAAGGTTTTCAAGGTTGATATTGAATCCTTCTGGAATAAGGCTTCCGTCCTGAGCCTGCACTATTCCCTCTACAGACCCTACATGGCGTTCTTCTGCTCGCGCATTCCATTGCAGTACCATCGCGACTGAAAGTACCATTAAAAGCACTATCAGACCGGTAGCCAATTTGCCTCTTGTTTTTGGTTTCATATTATGGTTCCTCCTTGGAACATTATACTGTTTAACACTATGGATTTACCCACGGCATTAGGGGTGCTAATATAAATATTTTTGCAGTGAGTCGATAGTGATTGGCAAGGCAAAGTATAATATATTATTTACATGTATTACTTATACAGGTAGTTAAAGATGAAGCACGAGCGAAAAAGCAAGAGGCGTAAGAAAACGTGTGATGTGAAGGGCTGCGATGGGAAAAAGAAACAATCGGTACCCGCTGGAAAGGCCTCAACAAAAGCAGGGCTGGATATAGACGCCGATGGACCGAACGCTTACCTGTGTAAGAAACACTGGAAGGAGTACAAGAAAAATACTAAGGAAGAGCGGGAAGCCAGACAACTCTCGTGGAAGTAGTTCGAAAAACTTTTTTAGTATTATTTTGTATCTTTGACAATGAATCGAAAGAAGGTACTGGCAGAAACACTCCCTGTTCTTTTCCTTTGTGTTTTAGGGGGTAGTTTAGCCGGTTACTTTCTCGGTAGTATGACCGAGATATTCGAACTCATACCGGGTTTGATCGTCATCGTCCCCGCCATAATAGACATGAGGGGTAATATATGTTCAGCCCTCGGTTCACGTCTCGGTTCCGCTATGCATCTTGGTATGCTCGAGAAGGGTCTGACGTCTGACATCACGCTTGAAAACTTTAAAGGCACGATGTCGTTGAGTTTCTTTGTTTCGTTACTATTTCCTATATTCCTGTTGATCACAAGCTTTTTCTTACCATTTTCAGTCACCTGGCGGGTTCTTGGTGTCATTGCTTTGATATCCATTTCAACCGGTGTTACTTCTGCTGTAGTACTGTTGTTAGTGACTTTCTTGATCATATTGCTCTCGATAAAGTTCAATATAGATCCCGACAATGTGAGTGGTCCCGTACTAACGACAGTTGGTGACATAGCAACCTTGATCATAATGTTCGGTTTCGCAACATTCTTTGGAGGTTTATTCCTATGAAATACCATTGGAAGAACATATTCAAAGAAAGCGCAGGGATCTTAGCATTGATGGCTTTTATCGGGATCACAGGGGGGCATGTGCTAGAATCCATAGAAGAACAATTGATATTGTTTCCTGTCCTGCTTTTTTTGGTACCTATCTTGAACGGTGTTGGAGGAAATCTTGGTGCGGTGTTAGGAGCTCGATTATCCTCTGGATTACATACCGGTTATATCGAGGCGGATTATTTAGATGAAGAGGTGAAGGAAAATCTGTTGATGACCCTGTTGATGGGGGGGATGGTTTTTGGAGGTCTAGCAATCGGAGTTTCCCTCTCCTCCTTTGCTATACCCTTGGGTTTAACATTCACTCAACTGATAATGATCGTTATCGGGGCCGGTGTGATAACCACCGTATCCATCACATTTATTACTGTCTTTACTACTTTATATTCATATAATAAGAACATGGACCCGGACAACGTAGTGATACCCATCGTGACCACCGCCTGCGACTTCATAGGCATCGTCGCATTGGTGTTAATGATCTGGTTGGTGATAATTTGAGAAGAAAAAGATTGGAAAAGGAGCTTAAGGAAGAGCATGGAGAGATCCCGTATGAACAGACATCGGTGAGGGAACTCCTCACGCTGATGAAAGATACCACTGAATTGATCACTGACTTAGCCTACGCAGCAGCCGCCTTTGAAAATAGGGAACTAGCTGAGGAGGTTAGACACCTTGAATCAGAGATGGATAAGATGATGTATCAGATCCGTTTGAAATGTATGCTCGGTGCACGGTCTATGGAGCATGCGGAGCAGATGACAGGCATACTACAGGTAGCATCGGCCACTGAAAAAATATCTGATGCCGCCGAAGACATGGTAAAGCTACTAGATATGGACCTAGATCTAAGAGCGATCTTACCTCATATTTTATCTGAAGCTGATGAAAAGATACACACTATTATGATATATCCTAATTCTGAGATGGTAGGTAAATCAATTGGCCAACTATTACTAGAATCCAATACAGGCATCAGAGTTATAGCGGTTAGAAGAAAAAATAGATGGATATTCGGCCCGGATGCCGATACACGTTTGTTGGAAAATGACCTGATGATCGTTCGAGGGGTTGAATCCGGTTACAGAGAGGTTAGAGCGGTGGCCCATGGAGAGATGGCTTGGTCGGAGGTGATAGGATGAATAAAGAGGATAGAGTACTTCTCGAGATGAAAAACACGTCAGAACTCATGTTAGACCTGGCCTACTCTGCATTGATATATCAAAATAAAGATATCGCTAAAGAAGTTATCGAGCTTGAAGACCGGGTGAACAAACTTCATGAGATCCTGATACGATCTGCTTTAGGATGTTCCAAAGACGAAAAATCGTTTGATAGGAGTTTGATCATGATGAAGATCTCTGATTCCATCGAGAGGATCGCGGATGGCGCTTTGGATATAGCCGACGTAGTCCTCCGGGATATCGACCTTCACCCAGTTGTTAGAAAAAGCTTGGATGAATCTGACGTGGTGATCTTGAAGCATCGGGTCGAGAAAGGGGCGATGCTTCATGGTAAGACCCTGGGTGAAGTTAAACTGGCCACAGAAACCGGAGTATGGGTGATCGCTATAAGGAGAGGTAAAGATTGGATATATGGTCCGGATGAAGGGACTACTATCAGTGCAGGAGACGTACTCTATGCAAGAGGTCCGGATGATAGTGAAAAGATGTTGTCTCCGTACATTAAAGGTAAATAACCAACACTTATAAATAACATTTCGTACATCAGTAATAGCAAATTAGTAAAATTCATCCCGTAGGCAGCAAGATTAGCATCGCTAATAGATTTCTACGAGGTATGTGATCTCCATGGCTGAAACAGACAAAGCCTCTTCAAAAAAAGATATAAGCGCTCTAACGAAGCTTTCCAATTTGGTTTCTTCACCCTTGGGTTTTTCTAAAAAACCTAGGCGTGTTATGTTATCCAAAGATGAAATCGAAAACAAAAATAAGGTCAAAGCCGGAGAAGGTGGTTGGATATCTGATTATACCCAACTGCCGGAAATAGATGCAGAACATATTACTGTCGAGGATATATTCGAGATCCGCCCACCATTTAGTTATTCCAGGGTGATCTATAACGATGAAACTAAAGAGTATATCTACCAGGCCATCGAACCAACTTTGACCAAGAAAGAAGAAGAATGGTTGCACTTGATCAAGGATACATTGGATCGTACTCTTTCATATGATTGGGAGCATATGGCTCGTAAAGACAAGGAAGAATATATCGAAGAGTGCATCGAAAGTTATGTCCGAAGTAGGGGGTTAAATATTGAGGAGAAATCTCGAAAACGTTTGATATATTATATACTAAGAGATTATGTCAGATATGGTCCCGTTGATGTTATAATGAGCGACGATATGGTTGAGGATATATCCTGTGATGGTGTTGACATACCTCTTTTCATCTATCATGCAAAATATGAATCAATCAAAACCGATGTGAAATTCGATGATGAAAAAATATTGAACTCGTTTATCATTCAATTGGGCCAGAGATGTGGAAAACAGGTATCGGTTTCTAATCCCATACTTGACGGAACAACGAGAGAAGGTCATAGGGTACAGGCCACCTATGCTACCGAGATATCTACACGAGGATCTTCTATAACAATAAGACGTTTCAAGGAAGAACCGTTCACACCAGTAAAGCTTATCGAATTTAATACATGTTCCCCTGAAATGATCGCCTATATGTGGCTTATGGTGGAGAACGGTATGTCTATGATAATCGCAGGAGGTACCGCCTGTGGCAAAACTGCAAGTTTGAACGCTGCGACTCTATTCATACCTCCGGGTCAAAAGATAGTTTCACTTGAGGATACCAGAGAGATAAACCTCCCCCATGAAAATTGGATACCTAGTACTACTCGTACCGGAAGTGGTGAGAAGAAAAGTTCCACAGGTAAGTCAGCCGGAGAGGTGACTATGTATGACCTTGTTAGGAACGCTTTGAGGCAGAGGCCGGATTACATAATAGTTGGTGAAGTGAGAGGTAAAGAAGCAAATACCATGTTCCAGGCCATGGCAACAGGTCACACAACATACAGCACCATGCACGCCGACTCTGTAGAGTCCATGGTACACAGGTTGGAGAATCCACCTATCAACTGTCCTAGGGTTCTATTGACTGCACTTTCATTCGTTATAATCCAAACTTTTGCTAGGGTTAAAGATGAAGAGGTAAGACGTATACAAGAGATAACCGAATTGGTCGGTTTTGAGCCTGAAAGCGATGAATTGGTTACCAATACAGTCTTCGAATGGGATCGAAAGTCAGATAGCTTTATTTACAAAGGACACAGTTATAACCAAGATATCATAATGGAAATGAAGAATCTAACCCAAGAGGATATGAACAATGAGTTCAATGACCGGGTGGAGATAGTGGAATATCTTATGGAACAAGATAATATAGATTACAGAGGGATATCAAAAATAGTAACATCATATTACAAGGAACCTGAGGAAACACTGGCAAAGATAAGGGGTGAGGATTGATGGTAGAGATACAGGATGCCTTCGAAAAATTACAGTTTAAAAAAGACAAATTCTTATCCACACAACGCGCGAAACCCAGAGATCGAATAGAGAAATATGGGCCTCACCTGGTGCGACTTCCAAAATCTGCCGTGCCAGAATATCTTAATCTCTCACCTTATCAACAATTTTGTTGGCGTATAATGGGGCCGATAGTAAAGAATAAAAACCTTCAGGATGAGAATTTAGAAAAAGACCTTTTAGCGGCTCATATGAAGATAAGATCTGAAGAGTATCTAGCATATGTTTGGATGAGTACCGCCATCGCCTTAGTGGTAGGGATTATTGCTGCTATCGTCATTGGGCCTGTATTGGATGTGATCCTAGGTGCAGGCTTGTTCCTTTATGGCTCCGGTGCTCTTGTAGCAGTTCTGTCACCGGTGGTTACTTATTTTGGTCTGAAAAGTAGTCCGGGGATGAAGGCTAGCTCGAGAGGTAAGAAGATAGACAAAAAACTACCTGACGCTATGAGCTTCATCGCGGCTATGTCTTCCGCCGATGTCAACGTAGATATGATATTCAAAGAACTGTCAAAACAACCTCTTTACGGTGAGGTGAGGGAGGAAGCAGAGTGGATCACTAGAGATACAGAACTTTTAGGTATCGATATACTTAATGCATTACAAAGGGCTGCGGATAGAACTCCATCAGAGGCATTCCGAGATTTTATTCAGGGTGTGATCACCACCTCAAGTTCAGGTGGTAAATTAAAACCGTACTTTAAATCAAAATTAAAAGAGTACCAAGAAGGAAGAAAGCTAGTTGTGCAACAGAAGATGGAAACCTTGGGAATGATGGCAGAATCATTTGTTACTGTCGTCGTTGCGTTTCCGCTCTTCTTAGTAGTTATCATGGCGATAATGGCCTTGATGGGAGGTATGGGTGCAGGAGACCCAATACCACTGTTATATGGTATAGTGGGTATAATGATACCCGGTGCCCAAGTGGGATTCGTATTTATTATATGGCTGATAAACCAGGATTAGTGAAAATATGGCATATGAAGAAGAAAGTCAGTTCCAAAAAATGCTGAAACTCGGCAAAACCAAAGAAGTGTTGATCGCTTCTGCTGTAATTGCAGCTGTATGTATGTTACTTATGTTTCTGAATCTTTTAGATGCTGCTCCAATCCCCCTCGAACCAATTGACTGGGCCATGATTACCGCTATAGGCTTTCTTGGACCATCGGGATTTTACATAAATAAAAAAAATAGAGAAATAGAACTCATCGAAAGAAGGTTACCAGATTTCCTTAGAGATGTTGCAGAAGCGGGTAGGTTCGGAATGACTCTCGCCGACGCCATCGTAGTTTCAGCTTCAGGTAGATACGGTCGCTTAACTCCTGAGATCAAGAAGATGGCAGCACAGATATACTGGGGTGTTCCCGCTTCAGAAGCTTTGACTCTTTTTTCGCAAAGGATAGATACCCCCTTAGTCAATAGAGTAGTTGCCATCATAATCAAAGCTAACGATGCAGGTGGTAATGTTGCCGACGTTTTGACCATGGTATCACGAGATGCAAAGGAAGTACACCTTTCTGAAGACGAACAAAAGATCGCGATGACGTCATATCTTGCTGTTATCTATATTGCCTTTGCAGTATTCATAGTTGTTATTATCATTTTGAGCACTCAATTTCTTGCACAGATGGCTGAGGCCGGAGGTGCTATGGAACCAGGTGATGATGTAGACATGCCTGTAGGAGGTGGTGCGGGTGCTGCAGAGATACAAACGGAGAACATACCTGTTATCGAATTTATATTCGTGTTAGCTGTATTCGCCCATGGAGTAGGTGACGGCATAGTTGCAGGAGTACTGCAGACCGGGAAGATAGCTAGTGGTATGCAGCATAGTTTCATTTTAACTTCGATGGGATTCGTTGCATTAAGAATAATGTTCGGCGGATTAGAATTGATGGGGTGAACCAAAATGGCAGCAATTGGAGACAAGATTAAAGAAAAACTAAAAACATTGACCGTTCCCGATAAACCAAAGAAAATATACATGTCTAGTAAAGGTAAAAAGGAGTCGCAGGGCGAAGATATAACCACAATACCCAAGATCGTTGAAGAAAGTGTTAAAGAGATCGAGATAACCGCTATTGAGGAGCCTTATTCTTACGTACGCATACGTTATGATAATAAAATAAATGAGTACATCTACGAGGTAATTGAACCTGATCTAGATGAAGACGAAGAGGCACTTCTAGAAACGGTGAAAAACCGGTTGATCGATGAGTTGGATTTAGTAAAAATTGAAGAAAACGAAGAGAGGGAAGAATATCTTAGAAAGAAGGTGCGTTCAATATTTGAGGATATAGATATAAAGTTAAGACCCATCTCAGAGAAAAGGATTCAATATTATATCAAAAGGGATTTTCTGGGTTTTGGTCCTATACATGTGATCATGAATGACGTTAATCCAGAGGACATATCTTGTGATGGAGTAGGCATTCCAATATTCGTTTTCCATCGTAAATATGGTTCTATGAAATCTAATGTGGTATTTGAAGATGCTGCAGAACTGGATAATTTTGTCGTATGGATAGCCCAGCGCAGTGGAAAACATATATCTGTTGCCGACCCCATGCTTGACGCAACTATGCCGGACGGTTCCAGGCTTCAGCAAACTCTAGGAACTCATGTAACGCAGAAAGGTTCATCTTTTACTATCAGACGGTTCGAGGAAGAACCTTACACGCCGATCAACCTTATTCACTTCGAAACATTCAATCCAGAGATGATGGCATACGCCTGGATTGCCATCGAAACCGGTCAATCCATGTTGATATGTGGTGGTACCGCATCTGGTAAAACGACCACACTTAACGCATTATTACTGTTTATTCCCCCTCAGATGAAGATCGTTAGCATCGAAGATACACGTGAATTAAACTTACCACACGAGAATTGGGTACCGTTGTTGACTCGAAGTGGATTCGGTGAAACCGATGACACGGGTAAGAAGGCCGGTGAGATCGACATGTTTGAGTTACTTCAGGCGGCACTTCGTCAGCGTCCTCAGTATCTAATGGTCGGTGAGGTAAGAGGTGCAGAAGCATACGTAGTTTTCCAGGCCATGGCAACTGGGAAAAGCGCTTACACAACCTTCCACGCCGACGATGTCCAGACCATGGTAAATAGGATGGAAAACGATCCTATTAATCTCCCTAGAGCGTTAGTCGGGGCATTAGATATTGTATTGTTACAGGGAAAGGTAAAGGTAGGTACTAAGATGGTGAGAAGGATAAAGGCTATAACTGAAGTCGTTGGAGTAGATCCAGACTCTAACGAGTTGATCACAAATAAAGCTTATACATGGAACCCGGCAGACGACTCCTTCAATTACAGCGGGCACAGTTATGTGTATAGTCGTGTTGCTCAGCAAAAGAGCTGGACCTCGAGGGAGATGGAAAAAGAGGTTAAACGACGTAAGATGGTCTTAGAGTACATGAATAAAAAAGATATCACAAACTACCGTGACTTTGCACACATCACTTCCTCCTATTATCGGGACAAATCCTCCGTTATGGATATGGTTAGGGAATTTATGGAGGAGGAGGGGTCGAATTGAAGAGATGTGCCCAAATACCCAGGAGATCTTCTATTAAAAAGTCTGAGGACGGTGTGGCAACTACCGTAGGAACTATAATGGCACTACTGGTATTTCTCAGTTTACTTTCTTTGATAACACAACAGTACGTTCCAGTATGGATGGAAGACCAAGAAGCCTACCACATGGAAGAAGCTATGATGCAATTTTCTTATTTGAAGGGGACCATAGATAATCTGATCATGAATGAATATACCGATTATCCCATGTACTCAACGATGCGATTAGGTTCTGAAGGTGTGCCTATGTTCGCAAGTGCTACGCCTGGAGTTATCAGAGTTACCCCTAGATGGGGTGGTTTATCGGTCAACTTTGAAGATGATGGAATACCTAGGACCTTCGAAGGGCAGGGGAACATTTCTTTGCATGTCCCAAATCGTTACTTTGAAGAACAGACCGTAACTTACGAACATGGTGCGATAATACTAGAACAACCTCAGGGAGCCGTTATCAGGGCACCACCGCATATACGAGTTGACGAATATGGTGAAGGTGAATACTCCATATCTCTTACCATGGTTGATTTAAGCTCTTCAAGACGGGAATCCGCAGGAGGAGCGGGAGTAGTAGGTGTTACCACCGAGCTTTGGGGGACTACCAGAAGTACTTTTATGAATCCTAATGATGTAACATTTGAGTTGGAAACCGCATATCCTGACGCATGGGATACATGGTTAAGAGAATCTCTTGGTGTTGATTCTACCATAAATGGTAACACTATAGAGATAGATTTTTCCGAGGACGATGTGATAGACCTTACTATAAAACGTGCAAGGATCCATGTTGAGCTCGCAGCATAGATAACTGAGTCCTGTATTGATATGATGTAAGCTGCACAAGGTGTTATTTGACCGAGGTTACTTCCATTGGGGACGATTATGTATATATGAAATCCTTTTATGATATCGATATTAAAATAGGTCCTAGAATCAACCCGAATATCCTTAATCATAATTTTGTAGGTTCGTTTTACTCCCGAATTGAACATCTATATTTTGCAGTGAAGTCAAATGAGCCACAGTGCCTTCACACCCTCATCAAGCTAAATTGATGTAGTTGATCATGATGCAAAAAGATATACTCATGAGAGTTGAGGGAGTCTTACTATGAACATTTGAGATGCATTTACTTTAAAAAGGATCAACTCAAATATGTTATTCAACTCTAAATAAAATAAAAAAAGGATAAAGGGTTTTTTATTATTCGTCATCAGGCTTTTTTACAACTTTTTTCTTCACCCTTTTGGATACCCTTTTGGGCTGTTTTTTGACCTTTTTGACTACCTTCTTCTGCGGAGGCTTCTCTTCTTCCTCTTCAGGTTCATCCTGTGGCTTTTCAACCTTCTTAACTACCTTCTTCTGCGGAGGCTTCTCTTCTTCTGTCTCCTCCTCACCGATCTTCTCGATGTCTTCTAGGTCTAGTAAGAGGGCTTCATCATCCTCATCTTTTTCTTCAGTAGAGGATACAGGGGCAAACTGAACTATGCTGCTACCACATTTCTGACAGAGTGCATCATCTACACTGTTCAGAGATCCACACTGAGGGCATTCAATACCGCCTTTTCTCCTTCGTGCTTCTTCCTGCTCCAGCCAGTCATCAAAAGTCAGATAGCTTGGTTGCTCCATCCACCAATCCATGAATTCCTCTTCGGTGAAATCATCTCCAAGATCCTCTTTAGCTAACCTTTTGTTCTTGTTTATGTATTTCTCATACTGCTTTTTCATGGATTCGCTGTAATCTTCAACTTCCTTTCCAGTGGTGATAAACTCTACACCACAATGTGGACATTCAGAAGACTCTCCAGGTATCCATTCGCCACATTCACTACATTTTACAGTATCCATCTCGAAATCAGTACCACACTTTGGACAGCTGGTAGACTCAGCAGGTATAGTAGAACCACACTCGCCACATTCCACCCATTCTCCTTCGCCTTTAAATTTCAGGTAAAGTATCATCCCTACAAGGCTAGCTGCGACAACGACAATTATTATCAAGGCTACCATCCATAGAGGTATTCCTGCTGCAGGATCTATGACTTGGAAGCTATCAGAAGTATATTCAACTTCATACCCTTCAGGTTGTAATAGAACCCAAAAGGTACCTCCTTTTTCAGGGGTGACCAGATCGATGTAGAAAGAACCACCTTCACCTGTAACACCTTGAGCCTCTGCTTCCACATTCCCATCCTCATCTATTAGATATGCATTCACGGTGATATCTCTAAGAGGTTTACCGTCGATATCTCTTACAACATCTCCAAGAACGGTAACGATCTCTCCCATGTCTTTATCTTCGAGTGGAACAGAGACTCCGACGAATCTTAGATCCATTTCTTCTACTGTGATAGTACGTGAAATACTCTGAATTTCTGTAGTCGTGTTTAAAACTACATCGATCGTTACCTCTCCGGTTACATCCGCAGTCCATGATTCCGTAACATTCAAAACTTGGCCTACAGGCATATCGGTGATATTTTGACCGATGAGTACATCATCGTATGAAAATTCAATACTTGCATTACTATAAAGGGTTCCACCATGATTCACTATGTGTACGCTGATCTCGATATCGTCTCTTTCTAGTACCGTGTTGTTCTCTATCGGTCGACCGTCTACCAGCATGATTATTTCCATTAAATCGAACTCGGGTCTAGGTGGTGATCTTACAGTGATCTGGGTGAACGCTTCATTGTTTTCCAACTTCGGATCTGAAAGAGGATCCATCTCTGGATAGATATAAACACGTATCCTTCTAGATTCCTCTGACAAGTCTTGATCTATCATGTCTGCTGCATCCCAAACACCTGTTGCCCTTTCAGTTGCGCCACTATCTACACGAGTTAAAGTATCTGTGTCTATCAATTCATACTCATCGGGGCCAACTTCCAAATAGAATCCTACGGAGACTTGGAACGCATCCGCCATGCCTAGATTAGATACATCTGCATGTATTCGAACAAGATCACCTAACTGAACATCGATAGGATCGATTGTCAAATCGTCATCTGTTACCGCAAGATCGGGGATCAGAAGGTCTTCGAAGGTGATGGTTATGTCGATAACATATTCTTCAGGCGGGTAGGAGGGTAAACGGATTTGATCAGTATAGGATTCTTCGGTTTCCCGTTCACTGTACTCTGCATATATCTCGTAATTGCCTACATATCTCCTTCTCTGAGGTGTTAATATGTTAGTAAGTGCTGGAAGATTAACCACTCCATCCTGGGTGGTTCCTTCAACCTGGTATTCAGTGTCAATACTGTTTATGCGAACGTGAGTACCGGTCAGCAAGACGCCACCATAACTCTCTGTCCTTATCGTCATCCAAAGTGACACATTTACTCGGGCCTGACCGAATACATCTATCGAAGGACTTTCAACTGCGATCAGTTCGGCATGAGTATGGTAAAAGTCGTTTAAATGTCCTTGGAATGTACTGTTAATTCCTTCCATTGATAATGGATTTACCATTATATCTGTGGAGGTGAATTCACTCTCGTACACGTTAAATTCCGCAGATGTGATATCCATAGCACCTCTTATAGAGCTATCATAGATGTTCAATATAGAATCACCAGATGCTTGGATCGTCACTTCCCCATATATGATACTATCCATGATTTCAAGATGGGCATCATCTTCTACCAATATCGAATATTGGTTATCTGAATACACCATCAAATTATCTATGATCAATCGTCCTTGGTCTCTAACGATGACACTAAATTCGTTATCATGGTCTTGTATCATCTCTAAGATACGTCTATCTTGCTCACCACCGATGGTCAATTCTCCACCTTCTTCTACAACGATGAATCCATTTGAACTGTAACCTCTGAGTGTTACAGGAGTGTTATTATCATTAACGATCATGTCGTCTTGGTAACCTTCACTGAATATGGGTTTGATCACTCTCTCAAGGTCGTGGAGTTCCTCATCTACATATACTTCAACGGTGATCTCTGTATTTCCCCATGTGCCGGGCTCCCAATCTGTTGATATTTCAGTTGAAGTCAGTCCACCTATCATAGTGGTTTCATGGCCGATCAAAGATGTGTCTTCGTAAAAATATATATGGACTTCAACTGTTTCTCCCCCTGCATTGTAGATCCCTGTGTCAATGCTTATCTCCTCGTAAATTTGTGTTAATTCTGGAGGAAATTGGATATACTCGATCGATAAATGTGCAGGTCTAGTCACGGTCACGGGTAGATTAAGTTCAATGTCATCTAACTCTACACTTATTATCCGTTCCTGACTTGTTTCTAATTCCATCTCAGCAGACCATACTTCGGATATGGTCAATGTATCTCCACCGTTTAAGGGTGGTATATCCACTTGTCTTATCTCATCATCGTCAACATAAAATGTTATATGGGTTGCTTCAGAAGTCCATCCACCCATATTTTCTATTGTTACATCGATAGTTAGTTCTTCGTCCTCGTATATCTCCTCATGACTCAACTGGAAATCGGTTATCTGTAGATCGGACTCACTTAATATAGAGAGGGTCCGAGAGAGTTCATTATCAAATCTATCTTCTACATCGATCTCATGATTAGGATCAACCACGACTATGATATCATATTCACCTACATCAGGATATTCCCAATCTAAAGGTGTGGTTGTGACATACTCGGTACCGTTACCAGCCACATCTATGTATTCGGTTCCTATCCGATGTTCCTCATCTATATGATCATAGTAAAAGGAAACGTTTACATTCTCAACATCGATCCCACCTATGTTATCTATACCTGCAGATATGTTTATAGGGGTATTATATTCGATCCTATTATCAGGTAAGATCGTCAGGTCGAGCGCACGTAGTAATGGTTTCCATCCTACAGTTATATCCGTTTCAGCAAGATGTTTATCATCATCCCATGTTTGTATCTCGTCATAAGGATCAACCGCGGCGATGATGGTATGGTCACCGATTTCATTCGGCACCCAAAGTGTAGTTGCTGTAGCGCTTTCGTTTTCACCGATGTAAGATATTTCTTCTTGACTGATCGATCTGAAAACGCCGGCTTCATCCTGGGAATAAAATTCTATTGTTACATTACTTGCATAATAATCACCCAGGTTATGAACAGTTAACTCAATGGTAACATTGGTCTCCTGAGCTACAAAGCTGGTAGGTTCACCATTAACTAGAGTGAATATATCTGCATCAGAGGTATGTAGATCAGGGCTTGGTATATCCATATCAAATATCAGATCGATCTCCTTTACATTGTCATGCATATTAGGGAACGAGGTTTGAGTGATATCTTTAAAGGTCTCGTTTTGTTCTACACCTCTCTCCTCATCTTCAAAAAGACCCTGAAGGGTATAGTGTCCGAGGTATTTACTGTTAGGCCAGTTTTGAGGATGTGTGATATTATCGCTCAATAGGAACATAAACGTTTGACCCCTTTCGTTTGTGATATATTTCCCACTAGTTGTGTTGTAATGGACATCAAACTTCCGTTCCATATAGTCCAGCGCTTCAGGATTGTATTCCGGGTCATTATATCTGCCCCTCATCAGGTTGAAGGATATTTCAGCGCCACTGAGTAAATTATCTGAATTGTCTTTAGCGGTTAAATCGATCCAACGATATATGTTTACGTTAGAAGCTTCATCGGTCACCACTATGGGGTCACCTTCAGGTGTGGGTTCAGTATCGGTTGGTACTAATCCGTATGTTTTCAAATTAGAACCGCCCAGCAATCTTATCACCCTATGATTTTGATCAGCGTTCGCCATCCAATTTGTCTTATCTGTCTGTTGAGTAGAATCTCGCGGATCGACGTCACTCGGATTAAAGTCTATGTCTATCACACTGTTTATTACAGTCATGGTCGAGTCCCACAATTGCATGTCGTTATCGAAAGCGGAATAAAGTTTTATGTCTTCGATGACGATATCCTCATCTGCAGTATTGTTTATCCACACTGTGAGGTCCTTAGTGAAGCGGTTTCCATGGTAACCTATCTTATCCAGACCCGGTTCAAAGATGTTTGCATCATTATCATTAGGGATATGAAATGCTTCTTTGATTCCATCAGGTGTTGAATAATATACTGTACCTTGGGCATCCTCTTCCGCTTCAAATTCCACACCTATGAATAAAGCACTGATCTTATTGAATGGATTCATGTAAGGATATCTCACGTCGCCACCAGGTGTAGGGAACTGTGGATTAAGTAGGTTCCAAGCATCCACTTGAACGTGCTCTCCCGGCCCGATTATGACCTGATCCAACAAACTCCATCCGGTGACGGTTATCTGATCTAAACGCCATCCGCCTCCGCTTCCACTCTCTGAAACGTTTGTGGCTGCAGTCCAATTAAGGTGTATTGTTTCACCGATATAATCAGTTAAGTCGAAAGTTACCGATTCCCAACCTTGTGTTCCACCCCACGCATATTCGTCAAAGAGAAGATTCGTGTTATCTTCAACGGTTCCGTCGTAATCGCCTTCAGGATAGATTATCTCCCAAGGGCCATCTACCCCATCTGTAGATATCTTCAGGTTTCCAGCATCGTTCAACTCGGAGTCATTGAAATCCCTCCAATGTTCAAAGGTTAATTCAGCTTGATACATGTCATCCGATATCTCTATAGATGGAGAGATCAACCAGCTCATCAAACTGCCTTCTGTGGTCTTATTGAATGAGCCGTCACCCCAATCCCATGCATCATCTATAATACTCCATTCACTCGCATTTTCATCATTAGTACCAGATATGTATCCCAAATCTTCTGATACATCGTCATAAAATATAGGGATCTCATCTGATTCGGTGTAATCTCCCAGAAGATCATCTGCGTCCCATTCCATGGTATTTAGATGTTCATTTTTATAATTACTTATTATCTCGGAGTCCTCTATAAGTACGTGTGATCCTTTATTAGCTATCAACCTTGGACAATCATTATTATCGCTTATTCCAACGGCAGGTACTGTGCCGGGATTGAGCCATGTATAATCAAATTGAGGAACATCATCTAATGGTTCAAAGGTGGATTCTCTAAGGGTAAGGTTTGAATTTTCAATATAGACCCATCCAGGGAACTTAAAAGATGAATTTTCAATCAGCTGTATCGAAGAACCATCGTAAGCAGAGATATTTGTTTTTAGGAACGGTCTGAGTGTATTTTCTCTTAGCCTTGTTGTAATTGTACTGTCGATCAATGTTAATTCTCCACCGTCACGTACAGTTATATTCCAGGGATTATAACCATCGATAAGTAGAGTCAATGTAGATCCTTTAAGTATAAGAGAACCAGTTGAGTTGATCTGGATGCTAGCATCTATCGGGAATTGTTCTCCATCTAAAATCACTTCTTCATCGATATACCAGACATCGCTTTCACCGTCAAAATTTTGTAAGGTATAGTTACTACCCTCTTCTTCAATGCTTCCAAAATTTTCGTTGCTCAGATATGCAACAGAAGGTGAAACTGTTCCCAAAACTAATATCATTATTATGGCTAGCCCTATGTACTTAAGACAATATTTTTTTCTCTGCTTCATTTAATCCACCGATGATTGTTAGATTTTAGCTCTTCCAACATTACGTTGACACCTGTTAAATGTTTTTGCCCTTTATGTGAATAAAGATTAATGATATATAAAAGATTCTCCTAAATTTCAGTATAGAATACACTAAGGTCAGATATAGGTATGTGGAATCATATTTATATTCAATCGGCTTTAAAGCCGAAGTACGACCTTAATACATCAAGGGCTTGTTCTACATATTTTGCTACATCATAGATACGCGTGAGCTCAAAAACGAATAATATGACTATAGAAGAAAGTAAAAGGCCCCCTATAACATCAGATGGATAGTGATCACCTCGTGATACCATACCCATAGCTACAAGAGAAGGTACCACTATAATCGGTATAATTTTCTTCAATGAAAAATCTCTTTTAAGGACAAATAAGTATATACCCAAAAAAAAGGTCATGGACCCAACGGTATGTCCACTTGGATAGGAATATATCGAAAGAAAGGGTAAAGTTTCAGCAGACGGGCATATTAGTTCAGGTCTGGGTCTTGCAATAACTTCTTTTACCGCTTGGTAAGAAAACAATGCGATCCCTAAAACACTTGAGAAGAGGAAGGCCCGGGTATACCTTTTGGTTAGTAATAGTGAAAAGATGATCAGTAAAGAAGAACCGATCAGGAAGTAGGTTCCCCCGAATATTGTTATACCCTGCAGCCATATGCCGCCATATCCGTGAAAATCATGTAACGCGGTATTATCGATTTCATCGATCGTTCCCGAAGCTACCGCTAAGGTTAAAATAACAAAGAGTATAAGAAATATGTACATACATAACCTATAGTTTGACATTGGAATCCAAGATTGTTACTGTTTATTAGCTTTTTTGTATCGATTAACGAATTAACTGACTACTTAGATCTCGGTAGAGGATGGTACAAAAATCCTTATACTCCCGCGTTATATTAACTAAGCAGAGGTAAAAAGATGGTGAATATGAATTTGGTAGGTCGGTGTGGTCTTTACTGTGGATCTTGCATAATATACCGGGCGGAGAGGGATTCAGAGCAGTTGAGGATGGATATAGCTAAGGAGAACGGATGCGAACCCGGAGACGTCCAGTGTAGTGGATGCCAAAGTGTGCTGGTCGATGGGTGGGATTCAGATAACGTTTGGGGAAAGAACTGTGAGATAGTGAAATGCTTGGATAGTAAAGGGATGAGCACCTGTTACGATTGTGAAGTAAAGTGCCACAGCTTTAAAGAATGGTACGAACACATGCAGGAACACGGAGAGGACCTTGAACAGAACCTAGAGAAGATAAACGGTGGGGATCTAAAGGAATGGTTGAAAGAAAAGGAGGATAAATGGTCCTGTAAAGAGTGTGGTAAACCGCTTATAATCAACCTCGATAGATGCCATCGGTGTGGGGAGTCGATAAGATGAAAGTCATAACACCTATGGAAAAGAAAGAGGGGGCAGGTGCTAGGATAAAACGTCTTTTTCCAAGCGAAGACATAAACCATTATGACCCCTTTGTGCTTCTTGACGAGTTCTTTGTAGACCCTTCAAAAGGATTTCCCGAACATCAACATGGAGGATTCGAAGCTATAACTTACATGCTGGGGGGAGGATTTAGACATAAAGATAGTCTAGGCAACGACTCTACGGTATATAAAGGAGGTGTACAGAAGTTCACCGCCGGAAAAGGAATAATACATTCAGAGATGCCTGCAGGTACCGAAGAAAGTCACGGATTCCAACTTTGGGTAAATCTACCTAAGATGTCCAAGTATATGGATCCGGATTACATAGCTTTAAGATCAGAAGACATACCTGAGCATGAAGAGGGTGGTAATAGAGTGAGGAGCATAGTTGGGAAGGGTTCCCCCATAAGATTCCAGGCTGAGATTACGTATAAAGACATACATTCAAAAAAGGAGTACGAATTGAAGGTGCCGGATGAACATCGAGGGCTGATGTATGTTTACGAAGGAAAGGTGGAGTTGCAAGGAAATACTATGGAACCTTCCAGTGCGGTACTTATCGATGGAGGAACTGTTAGATGCGTAGAACCTTCCCGATTCATATTCCTAACCGGTAAACCACTCGGTGAAAAAATAACGCTACGAGGTTCCTTTGTGGAGTAAAAAAGAAAGGGAAGGGGTTTTTAGCTAATCGCTGCTGAGCTCCTGTATCCTAGATTCTATGTTCTCGAGTTCCTTTTTTAGGCCCTCTGCATAGCGTTTTAGTCCCTCAAGCTCGTCATCTTCTGAATATCTATAGACCGGCTCAGCGTAAGGTGGCTCAACGTATGGATCACGGATAGGGATTGAGGGTCTCCAGTACCTTCGTCTAAATCCTCGTCCCCTACCGCGTCCGCGTCCTCTACCTAGTCCCATACCTCGACCTTTGGTGAACCCAGGACTGGAATATCCTGCACAGTAACCTAGTGCTCTTCCGGTCATGGGTCCAAAGCCGTCAGGTCCTGTTCCGTCTCCTCTTGGCATGTTATCACCACTATAACACATATGTTATGTTATATTTAATCTTTGTGCACATATGAGTAAAATAAAAAATCATCAAGTTCGTGCTTTTAAAAATTTACTCTTGATCTAATGGACAGATATTCTTCTCACAAGAAGGGATCTCGTTCCCGTGAGGGCACTTAATAGGAGCGCCAAGCTTCTCACACATCTCATCTATCATCTCTTTGTCGAATATGTGTTCCATCTGACACGCCTTTTCATGCATATCCTCCATGGGTAAAGAGAAATACTTGTCTAGGAAGACTTCTAAAACCCTGTGTGTACGTACGATATTCATACCTACATCCCTGCCCTTCTCAGTCAATTTAACACCGTAATATGGTTTGTAGGTTATGTACCCTTCATCTTCCAGCAACGGAAGTATCTCCGTCACAGAAGGTGGTGCTAATCCCATATGTTTTGCTATCTCCCCTGTGCGCACCGACTTATCGGAAGAACCATTTGAGAGTTTGAATATAGCTTCGAGGTATTCCTCACGGGTCTCGCGATTCATGCTGATAACAGAAGATATATGGTTTAAATAGGTTTTGGGAATCCTAAAATTTCATGGCACATTCTTATATACATGAAACCGATGGAATATCGATAAAAATGTACGATAATATCCCGAAGGAAGTAACTAATATAGTTGTGACAGGAAAGAGCGGTGCCGGTAAACAACCCAGGATTGACGTATTAGTGGACGAATTCGATCTCCAGCAGCTATCCACGGGTAACATATTCCGAACTTATCTAGGAAAGTTTAACGAGTATGATTTTGAAGGTGACCTTTCTCAATTCTGGGCCGATGAAGAGGAGTGTTTCTTACCGGATAAAGAGATATCCAAAAAGCTAGACACGGAAGATCCCGGTGTTATATTAGGGATGAAGGCAAAGTACTTTGTGGACAGAGGTCTTTTTGTGCCGGATTATATCACCAACGAGCTTTTCAGATCATACTTCGGACGGAGAGATTTTAGAAAACAAGTACTTGATGGATATCCACGAACCCTATCTCAAGCGAAATTCCTATTAGATTTACTTGAGGAGCAAAACACCGATATCGATTTTATCCTGTGGGTTGAGAACGAAGACCAAAAGATAATCGAAAGGACTATCAAGCGTAGGATATGTCCTGATTGTAATAAAGTATATCACCTTGAATACGCCCCACCTCCGGAAGGAAAGTGTGGAGAATGCGATGTTGAAGTGATACAGAGGTCCGATGATACCGAAGAAAAGATACGCTCACGGCTTAACGAATTCAAAGAAAAAGTAGTACCGGCTATGGAATATATGAAAGAGCACGGTATCAGCATCGCAAAAGTCCCGGGGCATCTAGAAGAGTTTACTCCGGAAAACGTTCGCAGGAGTGTTCTAGAAGCTGTAGAAGAGATCTACAAGTGAGATCATTTTAGGGTGTAACTGCCACCCTCGATCTTTATCCTTTTTCCCTCGGTTAGTGCCTCTGCCACCTTTTTTCTAGCGGATTTAAGGTCCTTCCAGAATGTTTTTCTCGAAACTCCCATCTCCACCGCAGCTTCTTCCTGTGTATGATTTAACAGGTCAACCAATCTCAATGCTTCGACCTCTTCAACCCTTAATCGAACTTCGAACTGAGCTTCCTCTCGAGGACAAAAAGATGTCTCAGTGGGTGTCCAACCTACCCGTCTCTTGCCTCTTCTTCTGCCTCTTCTACCACCTGGCATGATGGTTAAATGCCTCTGCCGATTATAAGTACTTTTGGAGAAAAAAAATAAGGAAGGGGTTTGGGGATATGCATCTACTTATCTAAATGCACGTCCATCTGTGGGTATGGTATATTAAGACCCGCTTCGTCGTAAGCTTCCTTAAGAGCCTTCTGCAGGTCGAAGAAAACGTCCCAGTAGTCATCCGTCTTGACCCACGGGCGGACCGTAAGAGCTACTGCTGAATCGTCCATGGATTTTATACGCGCTTGAGGGGCGGGGTCGTTCAATACTTTAGGATGAGATCTCAATACATTGATTGAAGTCTTTATGGCTAGATCAAGATCGTCATCGTAACCAACACCTGTTTCGATATCTATTCGCCTTATCGGATTGTGGGTGTAGTTGATTATATTATTTCCCCATACGTGTTTGTTCGGTACTATGATGTGCTTGTTGTCGGGAGTATCCAACTCGGTGATGCTTATGCCCACCGTCTTTATGACCCCTTCCTCACCATTCACATTGACGTAATGACCAGAGCGGAACGGTTTTGTTATGGCTATCATAAATCCAGCTGCGATGTTGCTAAGGGTATCTCCCAGGGCGAAGCCGAGGACGAAACCAAGTACAACAGAAACACTAACAAGTGCTGCTCCCACTTGAACTCCTATGAAAGATAAAGAAACACCTATAACGAAGACGTAAAGTACGATTCTCAGAACTCTAGTGACAAATTCAGTCAGTATCTTACGCATATTGGCCCGGAGCATCTGCTTCTTTATCATCGTCGATACTATCTTCACAAGCATGATACCTAGAACCAGGGTTACCACGAACAATATTAGATTCCATAGGCTGAACCCTAGTAAAGGTAAGTTTTCTTCTAAGCCATAGCCTGCTATTTCTATTGCCATTTTTAATTCACCTTTTAGGCGAGATAAATAAGGATTTATTTAAATTTATGTTCTATCTAAAGAAGATTGTGTGTAATCTTTAACAATCTCGCGTGGAGGCGAACAAGATGGTTTCAAGTCATTGACGACGCATGAGTATATCCATGAAATTGACTAGATGCGATGCGATAGCTGGGTTGTTTGTGTAGCCACATGCATCGAAACCGGGGGACGCTAAAAGCGCTCTTTTACCATCGCTTATGATATCAGTAGCGATCAATCGTTCTCTGCGCTCAACCTTGGCCCACGCGAGAACCTTTTCCCCGGGCTCTGTGATTATGGTGGTGGAAACATTCCTTTTCTGGAGAGATTGAAACTCCGCATCTAATTCAGATAGTATATTTGAAAAATTAGGAGACGAAATTATTATCTCCTCGTTGGTCCGCTTAAGGAATTCACTTATCTTCTCGAATACCTTTTCCCTACCATAAATAGTGTAAACAACCTGTGGTTCGCCCTTTTCAGACAATATCTCATAGAGTGTGTTCAACCTACCGAAGACCTCGTCTAATTTAGAAGATAAACGCGATTTTATTTCTAACGGCTCCGCTGGCCGATAAATTCTAGGGCGACCTTCGCTTACGATAACATACCCCATCTCGTGGAGAGTGTCCAGAGCTTTATATACTGAAGTACGGGGCA
Source organism: Thermoplasmata archaeon (assembly GCA_003560595.1). Lineage (GTDB taxonomy): Archaea > Thermoplasmatota > Thermoplasmata > Halarchaeoplasmatales > Halarchaeoplasmataceae > Halarchaeoplasma. The sequence continues at coordinate 30,252 of PWKY01000070.1, forward strand.
GTTCAACCGTTGACGCGATCGTCTCGGCATCGGCTACGCCGTGAGCAACAAGACCTGTGTACGTTCTTGCTTGGTACTCTGTGAATCCAAATCTTTGTAGCCTTTCAGATACTATAGAATATTCTTCCATGAAATCTTTTTCGAGCTCTTCTTCGAACATTTGTAGCTCAAATCGCTACAAAATATTTAAGTCTTTGTCTTTACTCTTTTCAGTCGATATTCATGGTAATACAAGATTCACTACTTGATAAAGGACTACCTAAAAAAACGGAATCCCTTTGTCCAGAGTGCAAAAAAGTGATCCCTGCAACCTTGGAAGATGAAGATGGGAAGGTTGTTATGCATAAGGAGTGCAGTGAACACGGAAAATTCAGAAGCATATACTGGTCCGACGTAGACCTATATTTAAAGGCAGAAAAATGGGCGTTTGACGGAGTCGGAGTAGATAACCCAGCTATAACCGATGCAAATAGCTGTCCAGATAACTGCGGACTTTGTAACTTACACCTCAGCCATACATGTTTAGCAAATGTAGATCTAACAAATAGATGTAATCTTAGATGCCCTATCTGTTTCGCTAACGCTAACGACGCAGGTTATGTGTATGAACCATCATTTGATGAGATAATAGGGATGCTTGAAACCTTAAGAAACGAAAGGCCGGTACCGACGACGGCTGTACAGTTCTCCGGAGGTGAACCAACCGTACATCCTCGTTTTTTCGAGGTGATAAAGGCTGCATCGGACATGGGATACGCACAGATACAGGTAGCTACGAACGGTATAAAGCTGGCTGGAGATCCGAGTTATGCTCAAAGATGTGTTGAGAAGGGACTTCATACCGTGTATCTGCAGTTCGATGGTCTGAAAGAAGAAAACTACATACAAGCAAGGGGTAAACCTCTGCTTGAAGTAAAAAAGAAGGCTATAGAAAACTGTCGTTCAACCAAACCAAGACCATTAGCTACGGTACTAGTCCCTACCATCGTGAAGACCATTAACGATGATCAAGTAGGCGATATACTGAACTTCGCCATAGATAATATGGATGTGATAAGAGGTATAAACTATCAACCTGTTGCTTTCACAGGTCGTATATCTCAAGAGGAACGCGAGAGCCAAAGATACACATTATCGGATCTAGCTATAGGGCTAGAAGAGCAAACAGACTTCCTTACACGAGATGATTTCTATCCTGTTCCGTTCGTTACCCCCATATCGCAATTGATCTCTGTGATCAAAAATGATCCACAGGTGGCATTCACATCGCATCCTCACTGTGGTTTAGCTACCTATCTAGTAATAGATGACGATGGAAAGGTCACCCCTATAACCAAATATTTAGATGTGGAAGGTATGATGGAAAAGATGCTTGAGAAGTCGGAGGAGTGGAACACTTTCTTCCATAAAACTGCTTTCAAGATCGGTGGAAAGATCAAGAATGATAGAAGTAAACGTAAGAGTCTAGTAAAAAACTTCCAAAAGTACTTCGGAGAATTCCTTACAGATAAAGAGCTACCAGGCGGTGTTACCATGGAAGCACTGATGGGCGACCTTCTAAAAAAGGGTGATAAAAAATCAGTAGGTGAGTTCTCATGGCGCACTATGTTCATAGGCGGTATGCACTTCCAAGACGATTATAACTACGATATAGAACGAGTAAAAAGATGTGTTATACATTACGCCACTCCGGATGGAAGGATCATACCGTTCTGTGCTTTCAACGGAGGACCGACTTACCGAAAAGAGATCGAGAAAAAATTCTCAGTACCTCTAGACGAGTGGAGGGATAAAAAATGAAAAAACCAAAGATAAACGGTGATATGTGTATGAAGTGTGGAGCATGTGTAGGTTCTTGTCCAGTAAACGCCATGTTCCTCAGGGAATATATTGTAGAAGTGAACGATGACTGCACCGGATGCGGGCTTTGTAAAAAAATATGTCCAGTAGGTGCTGTTACACAGGAGGAATGAGTATGAGCGATGTTTTAGAATATGATGTATTGATAATCGGAGCCGGTCCCGCCGGAAGTGCCACCGCTAGATATGCAGCTAAGAACGGTGCAAGAACACTTGTCATCGAAAAAAGACAAGAGATAGGCTCTCCTGTTCGCTGCGGTGAAGGAGTTTCACTTTCATGGATAGAAGAGTTAGAGATAAAAGAATACAAAAGATGGACCGCTGCAAAAGTTAAAGGCGCCCGACTTTATTCGCCCTCTGGGCATGTGCTGGAGATAACTGAAAAAATGGCCGGCAACGAAGTAGGCGTAGTTTGTGAAAGAGACGTCTTCGACAAGGAGATGGCAAGGTTAGCTGTTGAAGAAGGCGCAGATTACATGATGAAAACCACCGCAGTTTCTCTTATCAAAGAAGATGGGAAAATATGTGGGGTTAAGGCAAGGTCCATGGGTAAAGAACTCGAGATCAGAGCGGACCTAGTGATCGGAGCCGATGGCTTCGAGTCACAGGTAGGAAGATGGGCAGGGATATACGATGCCATTCCACCTCAGGATATCATGACCTGTTTCCAGTATAGGATGGCGGGTATCGATTTTGATCCAAATTACACTCATTTTTACATGGGCAGCTCTGCACCCGGGGGATACGTTTGGGTATTTCCCAAAGGAGAGGGTATCGCCAATGTAGGGTTAGGGGTTCAGCTTAGTATGCTAGACGGTAAAAAAACACCAAAAGAATATCTTGACGAATTCATAGCATCCCATGATCAATTCAAGGATGGTGAACCTATAGATATGGTAGCAGGAGCGGTAGCAGTAACACATCCCCCTGAAACGGTCACCACCGACGGTTTACTTCTAGTTGGAGATGCATCGCGGGTGGTAGACCCTATGACTGGCGGGGGCATCGTTAACGGGATGAAGCAGGGTAAGATCGCAGGGGAGTTTGCGGCAAAATGTGTTAGTGAAGGGCGTTTCGACAAGGAATTCTTGAAGGGTTACGAAAAAGAATGGAGAGATCAGTTGGGAAACAAGCTTTGGCGAAACTACATGGCTAAAGAAAAAGCAACTAAACTTACCGACGATACATTCGATAAAGTGATCGATGCACTATCTGAACTAAAACTGAATCAAGTAAGTATAGGAGCCATACTGGAAGGTGTGAAGGAGAAATATCCTGAACTGATCGAGGAATTCCAGGACATGTTATGAAGAACATCATATGTCACGCTGAAAAAGAACGATGCATAAAGATAGGGGAACAACCCCTTCCACTATGCTCTCGATGTACTGGAGTATATATCGGCATGCTCATAGGACTTATCATCGGCCTTTTCATACTTAGGATCTATGAATGTTCAGCTTTAAAACTATTCTATGTAACTCTGCTCTTCGCAGTTCCTGCAGCTTTGGATGGATTTATGCAGGAGATGATGGGAAAAAAAAGCTCAAATACCCGACGATTGATCACTGGTTTTTTACTCGGGTGGATCATGGGGTTAGATATAATGTGGATTTCTCTTAGGGTCATCCGATATCAATAAATAAGAAGGATCAGTTTACGAACCCATGGTCACCATGGTTACGGGCAGTGCGGGATTCATCGGATTCCACGTTGCCAAAACCCTATTAGAAGAGGGAAAAGATGTAGTTGGAGTCGACAATGTTAACGAGTATTATTCGCCGGAACTCAAATGGAAAAGGAATTCGATTCTAGAGGGATACGATCGATTTTCATTTCATCATCTCGATGTGTGTGAGTACAAAACTCTGATCGATGTTGCTCGAAATAAAGATATTGAAAGGATATGCCATCTAGCGGCCCAAGCTGGTGTTAGGTACTCTATAGATGACCCTTTCACATACCAAAGATCCAACCTTGAAGGGTTCACCAGTATGCTTGAGGTGGCTAGAAATATCGATATCGAAAATTTCGTTTATGCTTCATCTTCCAGTGTTTACGGCGGGAACAAGGACATACCCTATGACACTGATGTAGATATAACCAAGCCAGTATCATTTTACGCGGCAACAAAGGTAGCCAACGAAGTGATGGCTCATTCCTATAGCCATCTATACGGAGTACCTTCCACCGGTCTGCGTTTCTTCACAGTTTATGGGCCGTGGGGACGTCCGGATATGGCTTTGTTTAAGTTCACAGATAGGATAGTTAGGGACGAGCCTATAGACGTTTACAATCATGGAGATCTTAGAAGAGACTTCACATATATCGACGATATAGTAGACGGAGTTATATCCGCACTTGAAAGACCCTTTGATTTTGAAATATTCAACCTAGGCAGTCATCGTCCGGTTGAGTTGATGTACTTTATAAAGGTGTTAGAGAACGTTTTGGGCAAAGAGGCAAAGAAAAACATGATGCCTATGCAGCCGGGAGATGTGAAAGAAACCTATGCGGATATCGATAGATCTAGGGCGAAGCTTGGATTCGAGCCTAAGATATCTATCGAAGAGGGTATAGAAAGATTCATCTCATGGTATGGAGAGTACTACGGTGTTGATTTTCCACTGTGATGATCTTTCGTAAATCGGTGGATAAGAGATTAATCAAAAATTCAAAATGTAAAAAAATTTAATATGTACTGATGGGATGGGGTTATTGATTGGGATGCGCGAGGCCATTCTTAAAGAATTAGCGGATAAAGATACATTGCTCGCTCCGGGGGCTTGGGAATATCTGGATTCAGTAGATGACCCTGTTTCATTAGTTAGAGACATGGTAAAAAAATCAAATGAACTGCCCTTCCCAGTTGGGCGTGATTGTTTAGCTTCTTTTGTTGAATCTCCAAAAAAAACTTCAGAAAAATGCCAGCCAAAAGAATTAGTAACCCCGGCGTGCAGTGAGATCATAATCAACTCAGATATAACCGGCAACTCTACTTGTACCGGTGATCTGTCCGACTTCACCAATTACTTTTTAAACAGATATAAAAAACTAAAAACTATTTTAGGCAAGCGAAGAGAAGCAAAAGGTGTCCTAAGTATCAACAGAGTTAAGGATAGAAAGGGACAAGCTAGTATCATAGCGATGATAGGAGATATTAGCACATCTTCTAATGGAAATAAATTTCTAACCCTCGAAGATCCCACTGGTAGAATGAATGGTTACATATCATCCGACAGCAAGGCTTTTGATAAAGATATTTTAGAGGATGAGGTTGTTATCGCTATCGGGAGGGTGTGGGAAAAGAAGGATGGATTCGACACTACCTTCTCTATAGAAGATATCATAAGGCCGAGCGTACCTAGAAGTGGAAACAATAGAAAAAAACAAGCCAGCGGTATGATTGCCTTTATATGTGATATCCATGTAGGTAGTAAAACCTTCTTAAAAGAATACTGGGAAAATTTCCTTGCATGGATAGAATCTGAAGATGAAACGGTTCAAAAAATCAATTATCTTATCATCGCAGGAGATCTCATAGATGGGATAGGCATATACCCAAACCAAGAAGATGAACTTGAGATCAAAGATATTTACGAACAGTACCGCACATTAGGAAATATGCTTGAACGTGTTCCGAGTAGGATCAAGATAATTGCCATACCTGGCAATCACGACATAGTTCGGAACATGGAACCTCAACCATCTTTGCCCGAAGAAGTTCAAGCATTATTCCCGAATAACGTAAAGTTCAGTGGTAATCCCTCACTCATCAATATCGGCGACCTGAAGATACTAGTCTATCATGGTGGAAGCATCAACGATATGTCAGATATGCTGACCGATGTCGACCCGGATAAACCATGTTCAGCCATGAAAGAGATGCTCGAAAGGAGGCATCTTGTACCGGTTTATGGAAAAAAAACCCCAATAGCACCGGAAAAAGAAGATATGTTAGTTATCGAAGAAGTGCCAGACATATTTGTTACGGGACATATGCATAAAACAGATGTGGAAACACACCATGGTACACTTCTGATAAATGCATCGACATGGCAGGACCAGACAGACTATCAAAAGATGCGAGACATAAAACCGGACCCAGCTAAAATAATCCTATATGATCCGGAGAGGGCAAAGATAGATATTAAAAAGTGTTACTGAGTGATTTCAGATAAAACGGACTCAACTTTCTTTAGGTACTGCTCGGCCCCGATATTATCGAATGTTGAGCGAGCATCTTCAAAATACATTTTCGCTTTTTCGATATCTCCAATACACCTATAGATCACACCTATATTGTACTTGGTTTCTGCTTTTGTGAAAGGGATATCAAGATCAGCGATGACGTCTATAGCTTTCCACATATGATTTAAAGCATCTTCATAATTTCCTTCGATCCTTTCAATAATCCCCCTTACACGATAGACGGATGAGATACCTACTAGATCATGTAAATTTCTCATAATACTTTCAGCCCTTTTTGCATAAATGAGGGCTTTCTTTGACTCACCTTCTCTGGCTAAGGCTTCGCCCTTGTTGAAGTAACCCCAGGCGATCAACGTTTTATTTCCAATTTTCTTTGCATAATCTATTGTTTTATCGAAGTTCTCAATGGCTTTATCCCATTCTTCTTTTTTCATGTACTGATCGCCCAGATTATTGTATGCCCTTGACAACTCCCTCCATGAATTTTCTTCTACCAAGGTCGGGATCGCTTTTGAATAATACTCGATGGCTCTATCGTTATCTCCCCTATGTGCATATGTACTTCCCATATCCAGATATATCAGAGATAGGGTAGATTTTTCATCGGCTTTTTCAGCTACCTCTATGGCTGTTTCGTAGTGTTCTATAGATTCTTCGAACATCCCTTCACGCCAGTGTATGTATCCTAAACCCTTATTGGAATCTGCTATCCCAACTAGATCTCCGATTTCATTTGAAATGCTGAGAGATTTTTCATAATACTTCTCAGCCTCGGAATATTCCTGGATCTCCCTTAGGATGTAAGCGATCATCCTTAAACACTCCGATTCCATCTTTCTATTTTCTCTATTCTGAGATATCTCCAAGAGTTCGTTGAAAACACTTGTAGCCGTATCCCAATCACCTACATCAAAGGATAAATTACCTATTTGTTTTAAAAGTTCTATTTCTTTTTCTTCGGGATCATCTAATTCGATCTTATTCAACGATTCCATAGCATTTTGAAAATGCTCGATGGCATTCTCGATGGCGAAACTATTCAGTGCCTTTTCAGCTGCCTTTAGTGAGTAATCATATGCCTTTTGATAATTTTTGCCTTCATAATAATGCCGGCTCAATGCAAATATGTATTCATCTATATCGTCGATGAAAATTTCTTCTATGGCCTTGCCTATATGATTGTGAAGGACACGCCTACGGCTCTTTCCAAGAGTCGAATACATTGTCAGTCGTATTTGAACATGGTTAAACCTGAATACCTCTTCATCCATATTTTCTTTCTCATGGATCAATCCTCTGTTTTCAAGTTCATCGATAATGTCTAAAAGCTCAAGAACATCCATCTTTATGGAGTTTTCAAGTACACGAAAATCAAATTCATTACCTATGACCGATGCATACATCAGCACCTTTTTTTCCGCCTTATTTAGTCTCTCTATACGCCGAGTAGTGATATCTTTGATTGAAGATGGAACTATAACATCAGATAGTGTTTCTTCGGGGTTCCAATCGTAAGAATAAGGATCGATTATACCCTCCTCCATCATGGAATTGAGTATTTCTGTTATGTAATATGGATTACCTTCTGTTTCACGGTAGATCGTAAGTAAAAAAGATTGTGGAAGGTCTTCAGAATTCAGGAGCTCCTTAACCATACTAGAAGTGTCTTTAAAGGATAATCTATCTACTTTGATCTCTTCAACCAGCTTTTCTTCTTTCATCCGGTCCAACACAGAACCCAATGGAAAATCCTGATCACCGATCAACTCCTCAGGACGGTATGCACCGAGAATGAGAACTCTACTATCGCGGATATGTCGGATCAGGTGATGTAATAACTGGGCGGAGGCCCCATCTATCCACTGAAGATCATCGATGAATAATAGTACAGGGCGTTCATCGGAAAGTTCTTTCACCAATCCTGTTATCTTATCAAACATCATCTCCCTTCGATCGGACAATGAAACATCGATGGTTTTATTTTCTTCCTCGGAGGTGACACCCAATAGACCCATGGGGATCCCACCAGCCCTTGTTTGTGGAGTTGTAGATCCGATAACACTGGGATTCACTGAATCCTCCTCTTCCTTACCTCCAGATATGTACTCGTCCAATGCTTCAAAAAAAGGTATATAAGGATCTGTACTTTCGAAGTAAAGACACCTCCCTCTTAAAACATTAAAATCCTGCTCTCCACATATCTCAGCAAACTTCTCGGCGATTATAGTTTTACCCACGCCTGCTTCTCCTTTCAATAGTATCAAATGTCCCTTTGATTCCAATACATCTTTAATATTGTTTTTCAGCGTATTGAGTTCCTGTTTTCTATTTACGAATTTTAGAAGGTCTGTTTTTTGCTTCTGGGTATCTACCATGATCAATATATCAATTGCTGAGGTTATTATTAAGACTTGTCCCAATTCATCAAATAATTGCCCTTGACTCGTACGATATGTTTAAGAGATATGACAAACCACCGAAATCTTTAAATTCTTTTATGTGCATTAGTTATTTGTCAGACGTATAAACGATATACGTCCGACTAAAAATAAACAGGTGCCAATATGGCGTCAGACACAAAACGTATAACGGTTAGAATACCAACAGACCTGTCGGATGGATTAGAAAGGTTAGTTGAATTAGGAGAATATTCAACAGTATCCGATGCCATCCGCGCAGCGATAACAAACCTTATAGATAATAAGAACGCTCCCGAACACATATCTAAAGTGACTGTTGATCTACCTAAGAAAAATGTGGATGATATAGAAAACTTGGTCAACGAGGGAGAATCGATCAACGTTGACGACGCTATCAGAACAGCGGTAAGGGAATATGTAAAAGATAGGATCGAGCAGTACAAAAGGCAGAAGATGCAGATCTAACCAATGACTATCTAGCATCACTTCTGGATTAGGCATTGATCTCCTGTAGTATAGGCGGAAAAAAGATGGTAAGAAAATATCCTTCATTCGGAATGGAAGACGCTCCAGGATTATCGGTTTTAGTTTTAGGGGTAGGAGGTGCAGGATGTAACAGTATAAACAGATTATCCCATTTAGGTATTTACGGTGCTGAAACCATCGCAGTAAATACTGATAGGGAACACCTTAAGAACATACATTCAGATACAAGGATGCTTATCGGTAGGGAGCTCAATAGAGGACTTGGTGCAGGAGGCGATCCACGCGTAGGGGAGAGATGTGCAAAAAGTGCAGCATCGGGCTTTAAAAATCTGTTTAAAGAAACCGACCTTGTTTTCATAACCGCAGGATTAGGCGGGGGGACTGGAACTGGTGCCGCCCCTATGATCTGCGAGATCGCCAATAGATGTAAATGCATGGTTATAAGCATAGTAACCATGCCCTTTTCTTGCGAAGGAGGTATGAAAAGGAAGATGGCATCCATCGGATTAAGAAAGATCGAAAAATACTCAAATTCAACCATAGTACTTGAAAATGACACTTTACTGAAAGTAGTTCCTGACTTACCGATCGACCAAGGATTTGGTGTTATGGACTCGCTTATATCGGACCTGATAAAGAGTGTCACCGAAACCGTTACACTACCTTCTTTGATCAATCTTGATTTCAACGACCTAAGATCGGTACTAGAAGCAGGAGGAGTTTCAACCATGATGAGAGGGGAATCTAGTATTGATAATTACTTGAAAGTGGTGGATGAAGCTAGTAAAAATCCATTTTTACCTGTAGATTACCGAGGGGCAAAAAAGGCGTTCATTCATTTGACCGGTGGTACGGATCTATCCGTAAAACAGATGCACGATGTAGTGGATAAGTTGACTTCTAATTTCGACTCGAATGTAAACGTTATATTTGGAGCTAGGGTCGATCCTAGATACAAACACAAGATCAAACTTATGTCTGTTATCAGTGGTCTTGAGAGTACTGTTGACGTGATGAAAGGTAAACACAATAGTAAGATCCGCTCCGTATATTGATTCTGGCATGTATTGGCTTTAAGAATAGTGGTGCGTTATGGATGAAAAAATACGTGACGTAGTTAAATCTACTAAAGGAGGAGTCTACATAGACATATATCTGACTCCAGGAACTTCTAGAAACAAAATCGATGGGGTCAATCCATGGAGAAATTGTTTAGAAGTAAAGTTAAAAGAAGACCCTATCAAGGGTAAAGCAAACAGCGCATTGATATCATATATATCTGAGCATATAGGAGTAACAACAGAAAGAGTTTCATTGGTAAAAGGAAAAACATCCCGGAAGAAAAGGATCTTCATTCAAGGTCTTGATGATGCTGGAGTGATCAAATATTTAGATCTAAAAAGTGATTGATATGAGGTTAAAGGAAAAGCTTGAAGGGATTACTAAAGTTTTAGAAGATGTCAAGAAGATGAATCGTACAGTCCCCATAATCGTAGAAGGAAAAAAAGATCTAAGGGCTCTACGTAAATTGGGATTCAGTGGAAAGATCATACGTATAAAGAAAAGAAGATCAGTATTTCACATAATTGAAGATCTGAGAGGGGTCCATGAAGAGGTTATCGTGATGACTGACTGGGATAAAACCGGGGGTAGGCTAGCTCACAAGATCAAAAAGGCATGCAGTGCAAATGAGATAACCGGTCTGATGGAATATCGTAAAGAGATGATCAAGTATGTAAAAAAAGATATCAAGGACGTTGAGAGCTTACCTAAATTTATAGAAAGAGTGAGTAGAGAGACTTCAAGATAAATATCCATCCGATGCTTAGCCTATACCGATTTCTTTTTCTTGTGAGAACGGACACATCCAAAATGTTTATATATGAATCATCTTTGGTTTGATTTGCCTGTAGGAGGTTTTCCCGTATACGGCTAAATTGTCGTCGGGAGAACACCGTTAGCACTACAGGAGGTAATAACGTGGCAGATAAAGAGATATTAAAAGCGGTTAAGAAGACCCTCGAAAAGGCCCCTAATAGGAACTTCACTGAGAGTCTTGAATTGGCGATAAATCTCAGAGATATCGACCTTAGCATACCTGATAAAAGGGTAAACCAAGAGATACTATTACCTCATGGAAGAGGTAAAGAGATAAAGGTAGGCGTTTTTGGTTCAGGTGATTTGGCGTTACAGGCAAAAAAATCAGCAGATACCGTCATCGAACCCGACGAACTGAACGAATTGATGGATGATAAAAAAGAAGCGAGAAGAATTGCTGAAGAACATCAGTTTTTCCTAGCCGAACCACCACTCATGCCTATCATCGGTCGTGGAATGGGTGCGATCTTAGGACCTAAAGGCAAGATGCCAACTCCGGTAACACCCAATATGGATATAAACAACACAATAAACTCTCTGAGAAATACAGTACTAGTCCGATCAAAAGACAAGAGAACATTTCACGCACCCGTGGGAACTGCGGACATGGAACACGAGGATATTGCCGATAATATAGATACGGTGATAAAAAGGGTCATCGGAGAGCTGGAAAGAGGACGAATGAACATAGACAGCATATACCTTAAGACCACAATGGGTCCAGCAGTGAGGTTGATGTGAGGGGATAACATGGATACGGTACCAGCATGGAAAAAGGAGGAAGTTGCACGCTTGACCAAGCTTATGAAATACAGCCCGGTGGTAGCAGTTGTAGATATAGAAAACATACCATCATTTCAAATGCAGCAGATGAGAGCGAGATTAAGAGGCTCTGTCAACCTCATAGTCTCTCGAAATACATTGATAGAACGTGCATTGGATGATGTCTCATCAGATCGAGAAGGTATTTTAAATTTGAAAGAACACCTAGGAGGTCAGACTGCATTGGTTACAACCGACTTAAATCCTTTTAAGCTTTTCAAACGGATGGAGTCAACAAAAACTAGTGCTCCAGCACGTGGAGGTGACATCGCCCCAGAGAACATCAAGGTTGAAAAGGGAGATACTCCTTTCAAACCTGGGCCGATAGTAGGGGATTTGCAAAAGGCGGGAATACCGGCTTCAATTCAAAGTGGTAAAGTAAGGATCAATAAAACTAAGGTAGTTGCTAAGGCAGGAGAAAGCATATCCTCAGACTTAGCTAAGATGCTCACGAGATTAGATATTAATCCTATCACAGTAGGTCTTGACTTGAAGATAGCCTACGAAGATGGCACACTCTTCGACAAAGAGACCCTTGATATAGATACGGATAAATACTTTGAAGATTTAAAGATGGCTTCACAATCTGCTTTCAACCTTTCAGTAAATGCGGCTTATCCAACATCGTTAAACACCGAATCGATAATTATGAAAGCACATAGAGATGCTTTCTCTTTGGCGTTTAACACCGATATTATGGTGGATGAGACGGTAAAACTAAAGATATCACAGGCACACAAAGATATGCTTAGTATAGTGGCAAAATTGGATCCAGAGATACTTGGAAGCGAATTGATGGAAAAGTTAGGATTAGAACAAACGAATGAAAAAACAGAAGGATGATAAGATATCAGATTCAAGGAGGTAAAGAATATGGAATATGTATACAGCGCTTTGGTGCTTCACTCAGCGGGCAAAGAAATCAATGAAGAAGGAATTGCAGGGATCCTGAATGCAGCCGGTATAGAACCGGATGAGTCCAGGATTAAAGCTTTGACGGCATGCCTAGAAGATGTAGATATAGACAAGGCCATCGAAGAAGGTATTGCAATGCCAACCGCCGGCGTTTCCGCAGCACCTGCTGCTGAAGCTGAAGAAAAAGAAGAAGACGAAGAAGACGAAGAAGAAGATAGAGACGAAGATAAGGAAAAGGAAGAAGCAGCGGCAGGGCTTGGATCTCTCTTCTGAGGGATCCCTTTCCCTTTTCATCTTTTTTTTTCTAGGGATGTATTAATTATAAAACTATCCACAAACATTATAAAGGCTTCAAAACATACGCTCTTCTATAAATATATGGAGAGAATAAAAACATGGACTCCCTTATAAATAACGCCTTAGGTAATTCAAAAGATGTTCAAACGGATAAAGATACCGATGAAGAGCTTGTACAGATCCTAAAGGGTCTTAAGACAAAAATTGCGATAGTTGGTCTTGGAGGAGCAGGTTGCAACACTTTGAATCGTATCGCAGAGGAGGGTGTAAAAGGAGCCACTCTCATTGCCGCCAACACCGACGCTCAGCATCTACTCAGTGTGAATGCAGATAGAAAAATACTATTGGGCCGCAGCCTTACGCGAGGGCTTGGGGCAGGTGCTAAACCAGAGGTAGGCGAAAAAGCCGCTGAAGAATCTATAAATGACTTTGATTCATTATTAGACGGTGCCGATATAGTGTTCCTAACCTGTGGCCTTGGAGGTGGAACTGGAACCGGTTCTATTTCTCCGGTGGCGAGATTAGCAAAGGAAAAAGGGGCATTGACTATAGCGGTGATGACTAAGCCTTTCTCCGCCGAAGGTAAATCTAGAGAAGACAATGCAAGCTGGGGAATACAACGTATGAAAAATATCACAGATACTGTGATAGTTGTACCTAATGATAAACTAGTCGAACTTTTCCCCAGACTATCTTTAAACAAAGCATTCAAGATAGCCGATGAGATACTTATGCGTTCGATAAAAGGTTTAACAGAGATGATCACAAAACCCGGATTGGTCAACTTGGACTTTAACGATCTAAAGACTGTCATGCAGGGTGCAGGGATGGCTATGGTCGGCATGGGCGAATCAACGGCTACAGGAGATCAAAGAGCAAAAGAAGCTATCGAAGAGGCGATCAATTCTCCATTGTTAGACGTAGATATCGGGGGTTCGAAGGGTGCGTTGATCAACGTCACTGGGGGAAGCAGCATGACCATCCGAGAAGCTGAGATGGTAGCTGAAGAGATCGAAAAGGTTGTTAGTCCAAATGCCCACATAATATGGGGATGTGATGTAAATCCTGAGCTCGAAGATACGCTACGTGTTATGCTCGTAGCAACTGGTGTAAAATCCAAACATTTATCATCAGTGCCAGATAAAAAAGTAGAGGATATTCAAAAAGTATACTGACCCTCTCTAGCACCAAGGACCTCATATATCAATCTAGAAGCTAAGTTTGAAGTGATGCCGCTTTTGTCATATGGTGGTGACACCTCTACAACATCAAAGCCGACTAATTTGTTTGCCAACGTGTCTATTATATTTTTTAAAGTCACAGGCTTCAAACCAAAAGGTTCAGGATTACCTACGCCTGGGGCAAAGGCGGGATCCACTACATCCATGTCAATAGATAGGTAAATCTTTGAGGACTTGAAACTGTTTTTGATCGATTCCTCAGGATGTTCCATTGATAAGATTTTTTTTGCAGATAGATGAGCAGGTAATCTACCTCCCTTGATCTCATCTGAAGATATAGATCTCACACCACATACCAATAAATCACCCGATATGATCTCCGATACACGTTTGGATACGGTAGCATGACTGTTGCTCAGTCCTTCATAACTATCCCTATAGTCCAAATGAGCATCTAGTATCAAAACATCTACTTCATCATAAGCTGATACTGCATGTGGGGTTATGGAATGTTCCCCACCAATTAGCAATGGAAACTTACCGTCACCCACAATATCTGAAACTGCATTTTGAACGGTTTCACCCATATCTTCTAAAGAATACTCGACCAAATCGCCGCGATCGTGAAGAGCTATAGAACTGATATCTACATCATGTTCCATCATATAAGGCTCAAAACAGTAAGATGCCTTACGTATCGATTTTGGACCCTGTGCGGTACCACTACGAAAGGATGAGGTTTTATCGAAAGGTACTCCTACTATAACGTAGTTAGCCCTTTTATAATCACAACGTGCACTAGCAAATACGGTTATCTTTTCTCACACCCTTGTGATCTTCTTCTTTCCTACTGCCTCTAAATAATCTACTTCTTGGCCTTGTTCGATTTTATCCATCACTTCCTGATCATCCACTGCAAGACCGAAGGTTTCGTAGGTTTCTAGGTCCATCAATTTGATTTCATTACCTTGAATACTGATCACTTGTCCCTTTCGTTTGTCGATGATCGGTACCCGTATCTTATGTGTGACGGGATTGATCATACTGTGCTTTTTTCCATCAAATATACCTATAGCCTGTATCCTAGCCTTGGCTTCACCGTGTTTGCCAGGTTTGGAAGTGTCTATACTTTTTATCTTACAAGGTTCATCATCGATCATCATATAGTTATTGACCTTGAGGTTCCTGATTTCGTTTTGTTCCCATGCCATTTTATCTACCTTTGTTATTACGCTTTAATATTTAAAGTATTACGCATTTTCTTTGGTTTCTTCCAATAATTTCTCCATAGTGTCTAGGTGCTCCCAAAGAACAGAAAGGCCCTTCTGCCAAAATTCAGGATCGGTTATATCTACGCCGATCTCTGCTAATAGATCTTTGGGATCCTCTGAACCCCCTTTGGACAAGAGTTTGATATACTTAGGTACAAATTCTTCTCCCTGTTCCTGATAGAGTCCGTATAGTGCGAGTACTAAAAGTTCTCCGAACGCATATGCGTAACAGTAGAATGGATAGTGTACAAAGTGAAGCACATAAGACCACCACCAGCCGTAGTCGTCAGTTAGCTCTACGGAGTCTCCAAACTGTTCTCGGTTAGCTTCGAGCCAAAGTTCAGATATTTGTTCCGGCTTTAATTCTCCCTTCTCTTTCCTAGCATCATGCAAGAAAAGTTCAAAACGGGTCATTATTACCTGTCTGAAAACAGTGGCAAAGTCGCTTTGTATCTTATTGCCTATAAGGGCCAGTTTTGATTCCGGATCATCTTCTTCTTCGAGCATCTTTTCGAATAAAAGCATCTCTCCAAAGACACTAGCCATCTCCGCCGTGGTCAGGGGGGTACTTTGCTGTAAATACCCTTGCTCTCTCGCTAGATACTGGTGTATACCGTGTCCTAACTCATGAGCCATTGTCATAGCATCACGGGGCTTGTCTGTGAAGTTCAACATTATATAGGGGTGTACCGACGGGACCGTCGATGCGCTGAATGCACCGCCTCTCTTTCCAGGTTTCAGTTGAGCATCTATCCATGATTTATCAAAGAACTCTCCTGCTATCTGTTTCATATCTGGAGAAAATTTTTCAAAGGCACTGAGGACCTTCTTTTTGCTCTCATCGAAGGTGATACTAGGTGTTGAACCGGGTAGAGGGTTGTATCTATCATAGTCGTAGAGTTTGTCATAACCTAGGATATCCTTCTTTAGATCATAGAACTTGTGTACCATGTCCACATTATTCATACACGCCTCGATCAAGGCATCGACAGTATCCTTGTCCACACGATTATCTAGATTTCTAGGGGTCATGTGGTGTGGATAACCTCTAAATTCACCGATCGTATGATGGTTTAGAACTATGTTATTGAAGATAAAGGTTAACAATTTATGTTTATCTTTTAATGCCTCCGTAACTCCCTTCTTGGCCTTTTTTCTTACACTTCTGTCAGGATCAAAAAGTAGGGAAAGAGCCTGGTCAAGGACCATCTCTTCTTCTTTATCCTCGATACGCACGTTTATGTCTCCGATGGTCTCATCGAATAATCTTACGAAGGCTTTCTTACCTGTATTTTGTAAAGATTCAACTAACTGTTCTTCCTTTTCAGACAGCATGTAAGGTGTATATTTTCTCCAATGTTTTATCAAACTAGAATATTTGTCTAACTCTTCAGACTCCAGATATTTTTTAGCATCTTTTTCATCGAGTGACTGCCATTCCAGCTGGAAAAATATCAACTTGTTCTTCACCTCACTAGCCTTCTGCTGTGTCTTAGCATAAAGGGCACCTATATCAGCATCCTGTGTGTCCACGGAATAAGAGAGAATTGCAAAAGAGCTTATTTTACCCATGCCCTCATATATGCGTTCATATTCTTCCACAGCCTCTTTAAATTCGGTGGGGCTGAGTTCTAGCCTTTCTAGTTTTCCTCGGTATTTTTCAGAGAATTTATCTGCTTTATTGATGACTTCTTTGAAGTCTTTTTCGATTTTTGGATCATCTATTCCCTTGTAAAAATCTGTCAAATCCCATTCAATTCCATCTGCACTGCTAGTTTTTCCTTTGGGCATATCTACACCTGGTCCGAGTAATATTTCATCCAAAATAAAGTTTCTCATCTTATGGGAGTTACTTTAAGGGTATATCCATCCCTCTTCGACCCTATTGTAATCTGAATAGTCATCCTCTTTAAAGAATATTCCTAACTCTCTTTCCGCACTTTCTGAGGAATCCGAAGCATGAACGATATTGCGAGATACTTCTATGGCAAGATCGCCTCGGATCGTTCCGGGTTCGGCTTTCTTGGGGTCGGTTTTACCCACTATTTTCCTTACCATCTGGATAGATGAGTCACCTGTTAAGGCCATAACTACTACTGGGCCGGATGTGATGTATTTCAAAAGAGGTTGATAAAAATCCTTTCCCTGGTGCTCCTCATAATGTGTGGATGCGGTTTTTTCATCGACCTCCAGTAATTTCATGGCGGATATCCGCAATCCTTTGCTCTCAAAGCGAGATATGACCTTGCCGATCAGCCCTCTCTGGACACAATCGGGCTTAAGCATTACAAAGGTAGTTTCCTGCATGTTATCCTACCCTTGTTTTTTACGCCTTATTTTTTTCTTCTTTAAGCTCTTTTTAGGATAGACCTTGATAGCCTTTTCCTGAGCATATTTACGTGTCCAACGTGTCTCTCGGTCCTTCCTTTTGAGATCGATCATGTTCTTCTTGCATTTACCCGTACAAAAATTGAATACCGCGCCATCAGTTTTAACGTACAGTTTGCCCGTGCCTGGCTCGATCTTAACGCCACAAAATGAACATTGTCTAGCTTCAACCATCTTCATCTAACTCCGATGCTTCTCGCTTCTCTTGCAGTTTCTCTTAACATAAGGATGTCGCCTTTTTTTACTGGACCCATGACGTTCCGGGTTATTATCCTACCTTCGTCACGGCCCTCCAGCACCCTAACTTTTGCTTGGACAGCCTCTCCGGTCATACCTGTCCTACCGATTATCTCTATGACCTCTCCAGGTGTCCCTTCATATTCTGCCATGTTAAAACTCCTTTAGAGCATTTACTTAAGTTTAGCGATCTCTTTTACCAATTCCTCAAGCATCTGTTCACCTTTTCCACCATCGGTGATAGCTACAGACGCAGAAGGTGCGTTCAGGCCGGATGCACCGCCTAATTCCTGCTTAGAGGGCACATAGGCGTAGGCCACTTCACGCTCTTCACAAAGTAGTGGTATATGTGCTAATATTTCAGGAGGAGTTACATCCTCAGCCATTACTACAAGTTTAGCATTTCCTCTTTCCACAACTTTTGTTACCTCGTTGGTTCCTTTCCTTAATTTTCCCGTGTCTCGAGCGATCTCAACCGCTTCATAGGTTTTAGTGATCAACTCGTCGGGCATCTCGAAATTTACATATATTTTTGACATCTGTCGCACCTCGTTCGGACTTTACGTCTTCACAATTCATCGGCTTATATAAGGGAACACATGTTTCCCTTTTACGAAGCATTCACTCAACAAAGGGTGACATATAAAAACCTTTCTTATCCTCGCTTCCCATCTACTAGGCATATTAAGGATGGAAAAATGTATATATATGTCTAATATGCACGCCCTGGAAACGGATGATACGAAATGATATGCAATTTGACGGCACCAGTTCATTCGCCATGTTAGGAGTGTTATTGATCCTGCTATCCATAATAGCGACCGCACATATATCTCACTTGGAGAGGTTGAACTACGAGGAAAGACTTAGAAACGATCTGCTAGTCAAAATGGATAATAAGGGTGAAGAGTATCTGGATTCCATAGAATCTAAGCTTGAATTTTTAGGTGTTCAATGTGTTTTTGAGGGAAAGATAAAGGATTCCGGAGCTTTATTTGAAGAGCTTTCAAGCGCATATCTAGAGGAGAAAAAAGAAGAGTACCAACGAGATGGAGAACTGGTCATCCATCTGATCGAATACCATGTAACCCTAGGAGAACATATAGCAGAGGTGGAAGACACATTACCCACCGATCCGGGAAACTTGAAAAATGATGGCCCTGGAGAAGATACGATAAGTAACAGAAGTTTCAGCTACAAGATAAGAGGTACCTTACAGGTTGAAGTCAAAGAGACTAGAAGTGGAACTGTTGTGAATAAAGAACGTGAAATGGATACTGTTGTAGATATACCATACCCTTTCATCAAGGATAAGATAACATCATTTCAAACCGCTTCTCAGGGATCCATGGGACATGTAGGAAGGATGGTGGAATATATGCTGTCAACGTTGGCACAATATAGAACATTGATGGGGTACAAAGATACAGAAGAGATACTGAACGGGGAGGATGTAGAGCTCGCGGTAAACCTAGCACTTATACTCGAGATGGCTTACCAGTTCAGATATCACGATAGAGGGGCGGTGAGGGCACTTTCTGAGAACGTGACCAGAGAACAAATAGAACTCTATGGTCTTTTAGAAAATTACTCGAAGAGCGGCAGGGTAGATCCTGGAGACATAATATCGATATATCACGGATATGCTTACGATGAACAAGTGCTTTCTAGAGAGGAGGCCACCGCACTGAATATCTCCGCAGTGATCTCCCAAGCTTTGTACTCCTTGGTTGATCAATTTATTTTTAACTACCTCGATTATTTCGGTATGATAGACATCATGGACAGCGTTTTTAGAGCCTACGGGAAGTTGACCGATATAGTTGGAGATGTTTCGGACGGTGTTGAAAACGTTTTTAGTAGTCTTTGGTCAAGCGACGAAGATGATGAAATAAATGCAGAGCATGTAGCGTTAGTAAAAAATTGGATTGAAGAAACATTTCTGTCTGCAGGTATTATGAATACCCATGTTTCTAAGGCGATATATCATCCCTACGATACAATCGAAGGTGATAGGGTTGTAGGTTATCCGAGACTCCCTGACGATTTCAATTTTGAATTCACATTAGAAACCTCAGTGAAATTAACAGGAGATGAGCACAGGTGGTACCAGTATGAATGTGGCCATGGGGATCCGCATAGGGGAAGGAAGGGGCACGTATGCGACAGGAAGATAGAGGTGAACGGAACATCGGGAGGATCTGTGCGCTGCGCTGCAGAAGAGGTCCTAGTAGGATATGATCACAGTCAGTATTCCATAGAAGTAGAAGTGGGTTCGGGACAATTTTTTTTCGATGAAAGGGATATACTAGACTCTGACGATCAGATCTGGCAAGATTTTTTTGATGAGCATTATGAAAAAGAGGGGGACAACACAGTAGACTCTATTAGAGACGCTGTTAAAGAATTTATAGAAAGGATAGTAGACACGATTATGGATCATCCCGAAATAAACAGTAGATTAGAAGAACTATCAAAGATCAACATAGATGTAGAAGATGATAGGTCCTTGTTCCTTGATATAAGAGATGCAGTAAACGAAGCCGTGGATGTCACATTTGATCATTTTAGAAATAATCCAGAAGTTATTGAGGACATAGTCCGCGATTTCCTACATGATGGAGATGAACAGGGTGATCTCGAAGCTTTGAAGGATCTTCTTAGGGATAATTACCAGGAGTTCACCGGTGGTGATACATTCATAGACGAAGCGGTGTATAGAACTGCAAATGAGCTGTTGAGTCCTGAAAGTCCGCACCTAGAGTTCCAAGTGGTCGATAAGAACATCAGTATGAGGGAGATCAACACGGACGCAGATCTGTCATGGGATACGGATAGGTCTTTTCCTCGTTCAAAGGTATCGAGGTTGATAGAAGATACACAAGATTACGATGATTTTATAGCGGTTTTGGAAGCTGAGGTAGATAAAGCATACCTGGAACTCAAAGAAAGAGAAGTTGGCGAGGAAAACGGGCTGATCGTACAGGCCTTAGACCACTATCAATACTATGATGGTAGTGATGATAGCGTTAGATCGGCAGAGATACAAGGATCGAATTCACAGGGGATCGAATCGATCCATCCGGACCCTGCAACACAAGGGGTGGATACCGTTCACTTTAATTCCTCCATAGGCCAAGGGGCATTACGAGTGATGTGGATATCAGATATCGATGGAAGACTTTCCCAGGAACCACATTTTAATTTGTCCGCCCGATACATGTCTCCCGGTACCCACAATATCAATCTTAAATGGGCCGACGAAGACGGAAATACTTCGGAGGATTTTGAAGAATTACGGATAAACATACCTCCTGAAGCGATGATAGATGAAGTAGGGCCCTGGTATGAAAAGGCTACGATCACTTTTACACATTCGAGTTACGATCCAGAGGGAAAGCTAGACTATGTAGAGTGGGATCTTGGAGACGGCAACATTTCAACGGATGATGAGGTCGAACACATCTATAAGGATCCAGGATTATATAATGTAACTTTGACCGTTTATGACGATGTTGGAGCCAACGACACAGATGAGATGAATATATTGATCGATGATAGACCGAAGGTGGTTTCCTCCAGTCCAGAGGTGGAGAGGCCGTTAAAAACAGACGTTGAGTTCAAATTTGATTTCTCAGAAAGTGTCGACCCTAATTCTCTGATATATTCTATCGAACCCTATGCAGAGATGGAGGAAATGTGGTTTGATAATAACTCAAGGGTGATATTAAAGGCGGAACAATACTTCCAACGGTCAGCAGATTATGAATTAACTATAGAAGATGTTTTAGATGTAGATAACGGCACTGCCTCGCCACTACTTGAAAAATATACCATCGAATTTGAAACTGTAGAATTTGCTGAACTTATAGGATGTTACCCGACTGGCGATGAGATACCAGTCAATAGAGACGTCATGTTGATTTTTAATGAAAGCGTAGATATGGTAGGAGATGTAGATGATTTGATATCGGGAGATCATAACTGGAGCGCTGAATTCAGTAAAGAAAATTCGATCATAACCCTTAGCCATGAACCCTTTCCATCCGCTACGTTGATGGAGTTAAAACTGGATCTTAGTGTACTTAGAGCATCCTTTGATCAAAGTGAGATCATAAGTAAGAGAGAGACCACCATCTCTTTTGAAACTACGGATAACGCACAGCCTTTATTGATTTCCTCGACCCCGTCTGCTGATGCCACAGATGTTCCAGTCGATGAACCACTGATATTGGAATTCGATAGGCCATTGAACACGTCGTCTTTTAATTACAGCGTAAGTCCCAGATTAGATGGTGTAGGGTTGGAATGGAGGGATAACAACAGGACAGTGATCATAGAACACGACGGATTGGCAGGAGACATACTATACATCGTTAAAGTATCCGGAGAGGATATGAAAGGAACTCCTTTTACTGCTACTAACCATGATATTAGTGTTTCACAACCGTTCGTTTTCCGAACGGAAGATATAGTAAGACCGAGCGTAATGCATTTCAGTCCACAAAGGGATACAGAAAGGTTCCTTAGTGGAGCCCCTATCACATTAGTGTTCAATAAACCTATGAACACATCCTCTTTGATATTTGATATCACACCCATCGCAGGAGATTCAAGAGTAGAATGGAATGATATGGGTACTACAGCGTACATATACTTCAACGAGTACGAAGCAGGGGAATTTTATAGATTCACCCTTTCAGAAGCAAAAGATACAAAAAACAACTCGATATCTGACGATATAGTTATACCGTTCCGGATAAGTTACAACGACGATGAGATAGAGGGGACACTATTTGAGAAAAAAATGTGGTCTATTGTGGGCGGTGGAATCGATCGGTTCGGTGGATCATTTTTAGACATATCAGAGCAGTTCGTCAAAGGCACCGTTTCTGATATGGTTATGAGCAGCGAATTCAGTGAGCTAGAATATAGGGTGCCTTTGAAAACAGAACAACCATTTACATACGATAATAAAGGGGAATTAAAGCTGAGGTCGGTGATCGACCCTTCGTTTATACCTCTGAAAGAGAAAGCGATAGTCGAACTCAAAGGAGGCACTCACTATACCGATATCACCAGTATCTCATCAAGGCCGTATGAGACCCATTGGATTGTGAATGTACCTGAAACGAAGGTAGGGATCAACGTAAGCAGAGTCGGGAGACATCATTTGGTACAAGGTGAAAATCAAGAGATTTGGTTAAATGATTCCATAACAATAGGGTTCAAGGTAAGGATAACCACCGCCTCGGGATGGGCTTTAGAGGGTGTTGAATATGATAGGTCAGATCATATATTCGACGCCGTTAGAAATTTTCTAAGCAATGTATGGAGGCACCTAAAAAGTGCCGTTGGTCACGTTATAAGTGGACTACAAAGGATACTTGAGCTTTTTGACTCTATCGTGGAACGTCTAAAAGAATACGGTCAAGAGATAATTCAGATACTGGCTGATTTGGTGCAAAAGATAGTGGTCGAATTACTTCAGCCGGCGGCACGACGTATGTTGGATCTTCTAAAAGATAGATTAGAAGAACTTGATACCATACTCTCAATCCTTGGGTTAGATATGCTTGTAGATATTGAACCGGAGGGTACGCTTACAAATATCCCCATGCATGGAGAGAAGGTGATCAGGTTCCTTAACATCTCATTGGGCGGAGAGCTTTACGGAACGTCATACAATATAAATGTAAACATGCTCAGTGATACCGTGGTAGCCTTTGGTTCGATCTCGGTTAGAGATATGAGGTTTCAGTGGGCGGTCGATCCGTTTTTTGAAGGTGATATAGTTGATAGCACCTACGATGGATGGTTCCAGTGCATGGGCAGCTCCGTTGAGAGCTCTACAGAACTTGAAATCGTTGTTCCTGGGAAATCGGTTAGTAATGAAACTGAATCAGTATCGATGGGGGATCACACCCCGATAGACGATGTTAGGATACCAATAGGTCCTGTAGTGGTATCGGATATAGATCTGGGTATGGAATTGACATATGAGGACGATAACATAACAGATTTACTTAATGACCTTCTTTATACCGCCTTTAAAGACACTGTGGTTTTGCTGAGAAATACAGCCATGGGACTTGATTACATGGTTGAATTTGTTAGGACACTGATACGTAATATTTTAGAAGGCTTCATATCCATGGGTAGAGAATTCATAAAGGAATTAGTGCTTTACTTTGAATGTACTTTAAACGAAGTAGAGTTAAGGTTGATATTTGGTATAAGGGATGGTGAATCTATAGCTGAGTTCATACTTTGGGTCGCAGAATCAATAAGAGAGATGATAGAAGGGGTGATCAAGATGCGGCCTACACTTCCTAGATCAGGACCACCTATGTCTGTGATAAAAGACACGTATTTGGGTGTTGAAGTCGGTCGGGATTCTTTTAATGGGTTTTTCTATGCTAACGTACCTGCATTGAGTGCAGGATTGGGTAAAGATATGGGGAGATGGAACATAGAGTTCGGTATAGATGGGCCTGAAGCTTCTGTAGTGCAGGGAGAGTTAAGAGGAGGATGACTTCTCAAGTATTTCATGATCCACAAAAGTTCGTTCTCTCTCTTGCTTAAGTGACCTCCGAAGATAAAGCTCGGTTCCAGCAGGAACCTCCAAGGCATCTAGTGGATCTGCGTTATGGTCACTGAGGTTCAATACCGGTGTGCCTATAGGTACAGGGGTACGGTTGGAATGATAAAGATGGTCAGTGCGGATAGAGAGAGGGTGATCAAATGAAACGTTATGGTGATACTCTACACTCTCATAGTTTCCGTCCCACTCTATAAAATCCTGCAGATCCCGGTAAAGTGAGCTAGAGATGGTGCGGGAAACACCATTGTCATCAGGATATAGGTAAACACGATTTGAGCCATCTATGGTCTTGGA
This sequence comes from Thermoplasmata archaeon, assembly GCA_003560595.1. Classification (GTDB taxonomy): domain Archaea; phylum Thermoplasmatota; class Thermoplasmata; order Halarchaeoplasmatales; family Halarchaeoplasmataceae; genus Halarchaeoplasma. Next base: position 55,116 of record PWKY01000070.1, read on the forward strand.
CTCAATTACAAAATCCTGACCCGAGGGGATCATTATGTTATTATCTGGAATAGGTAATGAAACATGACGTTTGTCCATCAGAAATGGATCGACCAAACTGAGTTCTCCTAAGAATCTACGGGTTACAGATCTATCTGCAGTGGTTATCGTTAGTGTTCTAGTGGTAAAGTTCAGAGTGAAAGGATCGCCTTGAAAAGAGTCCTTGAGAACTAAGAATGAATTATCCCTTGGTTCAAAGGTGATGTTAATGGAAAAATCCCCGGAAGTGGTAAATACACGGTTCACCGTTTCTGAAATAGTATCCGCGAATTTTTCTAACTCTAGTTCCGTGGTAGATGCATTTTGCCAACGATAAACTCCGACCACCGAGGAGGTTAAGATAACAGCTACGACTATCCAAGTCATCTTGGACATCAAATAATCTAACATCCTTTTTACCGCATACTCGATAGTAAATAAATTTTATCGACTAAATGACCGAAAGTATCATATTGAACATATAAGATATAGTGATAAGAGGTAGTCCGGGCAGTGACTCGATTCGATCCCAGATATATGTCGGTATGGGGGATAAGTTTATATAAAAGCGCCTTTTAGAGGCTAAAATACTTGCTTAACCAAAGGGGCCTGTAGCTTAGCCAGGTAGAGCATCTGGCTTTTAACCAGGTGGTCTGGGGTTCGAAATGAGTTGCCCAGTGCGATTCACGAAAATCCCCACAGGCCCACCTGTACCGAAGAGGCCCGGGATTAAGTAAGGACGGTACTATGGAGAGTTTCAAACATGCATCTAAGAAAAATATATGGGGGCAAAAAATGGGAAAGATAAACGTAATGAAGCACGCCTTTGTACCTGAACACAGGCCTGTTTCAAAGGAAGATGAAGAAGAGATTTTAGAAGGTATGAACGTTCCTAAAGATAAGCTTCCAAAAATACTCAAATCCGACCCAGTTCTTCAACAACTCGAAGGGGTTCATGGTAAGATAGAAGAAGGTAGGATCATTAAAATAGTTCGAAATAGCAGCACGGCAGGAGAGGCAAACGCCTATCGTCTGGTGGTAGATAGATAAATTAACTTAAGGTGAAAAAAAATGAGAGAATTAGTTGATGCTTTTTTCAAGGAAATAAGTGTAGTGAGTCACCATGTCAATGGCTTTAATGAGTTTATAGCGACACCTGACAACAGGAACTGTCAGATGCAGAAGATCATCGATAGTATCAGCATAGGATACGGTGAAAACGGTTTAGGAAAAATAATCCTCGATCCCGAAAAAGTAGATGGGCAGGAGATAATGATAAAATTCGGTAGGGAAAGGATGGAAGATGATAGGGTCGACCCTAACGCAGAAGCCACCATCAGATTGAATAAACCAGTAGTCAAAGAGGCCAGCGGCTCTCAACATAGACTCACACCCATGGAAGCAAGATTAAGGGACGTTTATTATGAATCCGAGATCCAGTTAAAGGTCAGTATAATCAGAGATGGGATAGAAGAGGAACCCGAATGGATAACCATCGGAAAGATACCGATAATGATAGGGTCTAAAATGTGTAATCTCCACCCGGATAACATCGATGATACATTGGAAGAGATTCTCAATATAGATCGAGAAAGCCAAGAGTTCAGAGATATGTCTTACGATGAGAAACTGATCAAATTGGGAGAGGACCCTAAGGACCCCATGGGATATTTCATCGTAGGTGGCACCGAGAGAAGCCTGATGGCAGTGGAAGATCTAGCTTCAAATAGGTTGATATGTGAGTTAAACAAAAAGTATGGAAGGCAGATCGAAGTAGTTAAGATATTTTCCAAGAGGCACGGTTATCGAGCTCTAACAGTTATGGAAAAGAAAAAGGATGGGTTGATAACCGTATCAGTACCATCCGCTAGAGGTGATATACCTCTGATAATACTCATGAAAGCCTTGGGTATGGAAGAAGATGGGGACATATACGATACAATAGTGACCAAGCCGAATATGGCTAGTTATCTATTCGCCAATATAGAGATGGCACAGGATGAAGAAAATTATACCTCAGAGGGAGTATACACCCATGATGATGCCATGCATTTCCTGGAGCGTAAGTTCGCTACGGGACAGGCTGAAGAGTATCGTATAAGAAAGATAGAATCTATACTAGATAGGTCATTGTTACCTCACTTAGGGGATACGGAAGAATCTAGAAAAAAGAAGGCACTTTACTTAGGTAGAATGGCACGTGGGATCTTAGAGCTGGCCAACGGTGAACGAGAAGCCGACGATAAGGATCACTATGCTAACAAAAGGTTAAAGTTAGCAGGAGATCTGGTTGCCGATCTATTTAGAGTATCTATCGTTAATCTATTAAAAGACCTTAAATATCAGCTAGAAAGAAATTATGGTAAAAAAGGTGAAATCAGGCTCAGTTCATCTATCAGACCGGATCTGCTCAGCAACAAACTAAAACACGCCATGGCTACAGGTAATTGGGTAGGTGGACGAACAGGCATTTCACAGCTACTAGATAGAACGAATAATATGAGTGCCATAAGTCACCTTAGAAGGGTTAAATCACCACTATCACGGAGCCAGCCCCATTTTGAAGCTAGAGAATTGCATCCGACCCAATGGGGTAGACTATGTCCGAACGAGACTCCTGAGGGACAAAATTGTGGACTAGTGAAAACTTCTACACCTATAATCGACGTTTCTAAAGGGACAGATACATTGGAGTTAAAATGGAAACTTTATGATATCGGCCTTGAACAGATAGGTGGAAAAAGTAGCCTGAGCACAAAGGTATACCTAAACGGTGATCTTATCGGTCTTGTAAACGATGCTGAAGATTTTGTGACGAAACTAAGAGAAGCGCGTAGGATCGGGGACATATCTTATCAAGTTAATGTTAGAAACGACGACAATATGGATGAGGTCATAATCAATTGTGATAGCGGAAGAGTGCGGAGACCTCTTCTTGTGGTAAAAGATGGAAAACTTCAGCTTAAAAATAAAGATTTAGATGAATTAGTTCAAGGTAAAAAGAGGATAACCGATTTCTTCGGAGAAGGTATAGTCGAATGGATAGATTCGGAGGAAGAGGAAGATCTGTTTGTTGCCATGTATCCTTACGAAACCCCTGGAAGATGTGAACACTGCGAGATGCCTCTTTCCACGACGGATGTGGATTGGGTAAACATGGGTGAGGTAGACGATCTAGCATTTCTAGAATGCCATCACTGCAGCGGTAAATTAAAAGTGCCTTATATACTAAAAGAAGAACATACTCATCTCGAAGTTGACCCCCTTTTAATCTTAGGCGCTTCAGCGGGATTGATCCCTTTTGCACCCCATAATGCAGCACCACGATGTTCGATGGGGTCGAATATGATGAAACAGTCTTTAGGACTTCCATCTTCTAATTATCGGAATCGGCCGGATACAAGAGAGCATCTACTGCATTATCCACATATATCGCTACTTCAAACGAAGAGCATGGAGTTGGTCAACTACAACGACAGACCGGCAGGGCAAAACTTCACTGTCGCTGTGATGTCTTACCATGGATACAACATGGAAGACGCTCTAATATTCAGTAGGGCCGCTATAGATAGAGGTCTCGGAAGATCTTCCTTCTTTAGAACGTATACAACAGAAGAAAGAAGATACCCCGGTGGCCAGGAAGATCACTTTGAGATACCCGACCCCGACGTTAGAGGTGCAAGGAGTGATCAGTACTATCGCTATCTGGACGAAGACGGACTGATAAGCCCGGAGATGAAAGCCGATGGCGGAGACGTTCTTGTAGGTAAAACATCTCCACCAAGGTTCCTTGAAGAGGATACAGATTTCATGGCACCCCAGAAAAGGCGTGAAACTTCGAAGATAGTGAGGCCAAGAGAGAAAGGATGGGTAGATTCTGTGATGCTAACCGAATCCGAAGACGGTAGTCGGTTGGTTAAAGTCAAAGTTAGGGATCAGCGTATCCCGGAATTAGGTGATAAATTCGCTTCAAGACACGGTCAGAAAGGAGTCATCGGTAAACTGCTGGAACCTGAAGACCTTCCTTTCACAGAAGAAGGTGTCGTACCGGATATAATCCTGAACCCACATGCTATCCCTTCTAGGATGACCATTGGACATGTACTTGAAATGTTGGGAGGAAAGGTAGCGTCGTTGGAAGGACGGTTCGTAGATGGTACCCCCTTCGGCGGTGAAAGAGAAGAAGTGATAAGAAATTCTCTGCTGAAAGCGGGTTTCAAACACGACGGAACTGAAGTCCTTTACGACGGTAGAAGCGGAAAGATGCTTCAAGCAGACATATTTGTTGGTGTGATCTACTATCAAAAATTGCATCACATGGTTTCTGGAAAACTTCACATGAGATCTAGAGGGCCTGTTCAGATATTGACTCGACAGCCCACTGAAGGGCGTTCGAGACAGGGAGGTCTTAGATTCGGTGAGATGGAAAGAGACTGTCTTATAGGGCATGGAGCGGCCATGGTGATCAAAGATAGATTGCTGGATCAGTCAGATGGGACTACTGAATACATATGTGGAAATTCAGATTGTGGACACGTTGCCATACTTGATGCAAATGGAGAACTTCGTTGTCCGGTTTGTGGTGAAAAATCCGATGTTCACCAGATACAAACTAGCTATGCTTTCAAACTGCTGATGGATGAACTTAGATCACTTGGTGTAACCATGAGACTTCAACTGGAGGACTTAAAATGAATAGGAAGGGTATCACAAAAAGGATAGGGGCTATAAAATTCGCCTATATGTCTCCTAAGGAGATCAGGAGACTGTCGGCCACAAAAATAATCACCCCGGATACTTATGACGACGATGGATTCCCCATAGAGATGGGATTGATGGACACCCATCTAGGAGTCATAGAGCCAGGCTTAAGGTGTAAAACTTGTGGGGGTAGAGTAGATCAATGCTCAGGGCATTTTGGAAATATCGAGCTGTCCATGCCGGTTATTCACGTAGGATACATTAAGGAGATCAAGAAACTTCTTAGATCTACCTGTAGTGAATGTGGGCACATACTTATGTCGGATGAAGAAAGAGATCATTTTATCCAAGAGATGGTAGATCTGGATAAGTTAGGTGGAGATTCTCTCGATATGAGGAAGCTTGCAAAGGAGATATCAAAAAGTGCAAGGAAGAACAAAGTTTGCCCACACTGTAAAACAGAGCAAAGAAAGATAATGCTTGACAAGCCCACTACATTCAGAGAGGATAACACCAAATTGACTCCTAAAGAGGTAAGGGCTAGATTGGAAAGGATACCTGATCGTGACCTGATACCTCTTGGTCTAAATCCAAAGGTCGTTCGGCCGGAATGGATGGTACTATCGGTACTATTGGTACCACCTGTGACCGTTAGACCGTCTATCACCTTGGAATCAGGAGATCGTTCGGAGGACGACCTGACTCATAAATTAGTGGATATATTGAGGATAAACCAAAGATTGAGAGAGAATCGTGATGTTGGATCTCCTCAATTGATCGTCGAGGATCTTTGGGATCTGCTACAGTATCACGTTAACACTTACTTCGATAATCAAACGTCAGGAATACCACCTGCGAGACACCGTAGTGGAAGAACTTTGAAAACCCTCATTCAACGGTTAAAGGGCAAAGAAGGTAGATTCAGGCAGAACTTGAGCGGTAAAAGGGTTAATTTCTCATCCCGTAGTGTTATCTCACCGGATCCCTGGCTTTCTATAAACCAAGTAGGTGTGCCAATAAGAGCGGCTAGAGAATTGACCGTACCTTTAAGAGTGACACCGGAGAACATAGATTATGTCAAAGAGATGGTGGAGAAGGGACCAGAACCTATGGAACAGGGGAAATACGTAGCTGGTGCCAATTACATAATACGCCCGGATGGAAGAAGAATACGTGTTACAGAGATGAATGCAGAAACTGTAGCCGAGAAAATAGAGGTGGGATTCATAGTAGAACGTGAGCTAAAAGACGGCGATATAGTTCTATTCAATAGGCAGCCCTCACTACATAGGATGTCTATGATGGCCCATGAAGTAAAGATCGTACCGGGAAAAACGTTCAGATTGAATCTTGCCGTATGTCCGCCATACAACGCAGATTTCGATGGTGACGAGATGAACCTTCATGTACTGCAAAGTGAAGAGGCTTGTGCAGAAGCAAAGGTGATAATGAGGGTCCAGGAAAATATATTGTCTCCAAGATTTGGTGGACCGATCATAGGTGCAACACAGGATCACATAAGCGGCTTGTTCTTTTTGACCTATAGAAATCCCATGTTCACACGTAGAGAGGTGGTCAGTATTTTCTCTAACATGAAAAGCGAAAATTTCCCTCCGTCAGAGAATATCGACGGAGAAAAGATGTGGTATGGTAAGGAGATATTCAGTCACTTCCTCCCTGAAAACTTGAACCTTGAGTTTCGTGCGTCGATATGTGAGAACTGCGATGAATGTCTGAAGAAGGACTGTGAACATGACGCATTCGTTTTGATCGAGGACGGCAATCTGAAAACCGGTACCATCGACGAGAACGGAATCGGTGCATTCAAAGGAGAAGTTGTTGACAAGATAGCCAGAGACATGGGTACAGACAAGGCTCGGAAATTTATCGATCAAATAACCACCATATCTTTGGGAGTCATCACTCTTAGAGGGTTCACTACGGCCATAAGTGACGAAGATGTTCCTCCGGAAGCTAAACAACAGATAAGAGAGGTACTCGAAAAGGCAGCTGATAAGGTAAAGGCCTATGCTGAGGCCTACCGTGACGGTGAGCTTGAACAGATGCCTGGTAGAGATCTAAAAGAAACTTTAGAGGTGATGGCGTTGAAAGAGACCGGTAAGTCAAGGGACAACATCGGAGCGATAGCCAGTAGGCATCTTGGACTAGGTAACAACTCGGTAGTGATGGCTAAGACCGGCGCCCGTGCTTCTATGTTAAATCTTACACAGATGGCAGGTGCTTTGGGACAGCAAGCTATGAGAGGGGAACGACCCAGCAGAGGTTACGAAGAACGTACACTCACACACTTTGAAAAAGGAGCCTTGGGAGCGGAAGCGAGAGGGTTCGTTAAATCGTCGTATAAAGATGGGTTAAATCCTATTGAATTCTTCTTCCACAGTATGGCAGGTAGAGAAGGTTTGGTAGATACCGCTGTGCGAACGAGTCGGTCAGGATACATGCAAAGACGGTTGATACATGCCATGGAAGATCTTATGGTCTATAACGACGGATCGGTTAGAAATACTGGGGACACGATGATACAATTTGAATTTGGTGAGGACGGTATGGATCCCATGAGAACTAAGAGTGGTAAAGCGGTAGATATCGATGATATCATAACCGAACTGAAAGCGGCCAAGAGAGGAGGTGGTGCCTGATGGCGAAGAAAGATACCATAAATGCACTCATCAGAAGAGGTTTGGAAGAGGATATAGCTACTAAGCTTGCCGATGCAGATATGCTGTTAGGTGATGTAAAAGCGGCATCGGTAGATGAACTCAAAGAGATCGTTGGGACCAAGAAGAAGGCAAAGGAGATATTGGATAAAGTAGGTAGAAAGAAAAAAAGTCCAAGTAAGAAAAAATCAAAGAAAAAGAAGAAAAAGAAAGAGATCTTCACTATCCCTGATAAGTTCGAGCCTTTGAAAGGTACAGCTAAAAAGCTTCAAGAGATATGTGAAGAAAAGGGATACGACCTTCCTAGATCAATACTTGAAGATGCTGCAGAAAAGATAGATAGTAAAGATATAGATAAGGAAGATTTTGCTTTGATGATAGATTTGATACATGAGCGTTTTGAGAATCGAAAGATAGATCCAAAGGAATCCATAGGTATAGTTAGTGCTCAGTCCATAGGAGAACCGGGAACGCAGATGACTATGAAGACCTTTCACTACGCAGGTGTTGCCGAGATTGGTGTTACACAGGGTCTTCCCAGGATGATAGAAGTGGTAGATGCTCGGAAAGTACCAAGTACGCCTATGATGGAGGTACATCTAGAAGACGATATAAAGAAGGATCGAGATATGGCTAGAAAAATTGCTTCTGAACTAGAAGTCACCCGATTGATAGATATCGCAGAAGTAGATCTAGATATGTCTGAGATGAAGGTTGTGATCAAGCCTGACCCCAAGAAACTAAAATCGCTAGACCTTGAACCGAATGATATAGTCAAACGATTAAAAAAATCTAGATACATCAAAGGAAACGTCGCTTTACAAGGAAAAAATGTATTCATAACCCAGGAAGAACCTAAGTACGCACTACTTCATAACGACGTAGAACAGGCAAAGGATACAAAGATCAAAGGATTGAAAGGAGTTAAGAGAGCGGTTATAAGAGATACTGGAGTTGAGCATATAATATATACAGAAGGCTCTAATCTTCAGGAAGTTCTACAGGTTAAGGGTGTAGATATAACAAATACCACGTGCAACAGTCCCGTTGAAGTATACGATGTTCTAGGGGTAGAGGCGGCTAGGAATTCTATAATAAAAGAAGCACTAGACACACTGGCCGAACAGGGTCTAGACGTAGATGTTAGGCACATAATGCTAGTAGCGGACATGATGACCAACGAAGGAGATATAAAGGCCATAGGTCGTCACGGTGTTTCGGGAAAGAAAACCAGCGTTCTTGCTAGGGCGGCCTTCGAGATCACCAGTACACATCTTCTCAGAGCGGCTATCGTTGGAGAGATCGATAAGTTAGATGGTGTGGCGGAAAATATCATCGTAGGGCAACCTATCACTCAAGGAACAGGTGCTGTTGAAGTGAAATATACACCTAAAAAGGCTGAGTGATGGTAAAACAGTTATATACAAGAAAGTATTGAACACTAGAAAATATCCTTATAAATAAGGAGGAAATGGCATGGACGTTAATAGAGAAATAAGATTGGCAGTGAATACCGGCGAAACCATTTTAGGCGCTAAGGAAGCTAAGAAAGCAACCCTTTCTGGGGAAGCTAAATTAGTGATAGTATCGAAGAAATGTCCCGAAAAGAAATTTGGCGGAGAAGAATTTGAAGGAGTTCCTATCTATCATTACGATGGGAATAACAAACAACTCGGATTTGCGGCAGGGAAACCCTTTTCGGTCTCTGCTCTCACCGTTATATCCTCAGGAGAATCTAACATCCTCTCTGTAAAGGGGTGAAATTACTTGAAGGACATAAAGTTGACAGAAAAAACTCTTAGGTATATTTCACTTTTTGAAGATATCACCGGTGCCAAGGTAAAAGACTGTATAGATATCCCAGAAAAAGTTATCTTTTTGGTGAAAAAGGGAGATATAGAGAAGGCCATCGGAAAGGGCGGCGTAAACGTCACTAATGTTAGAAAAAAGTTGGGTAGGAATATCCACGTGATCGAGTACAACGAGGATCCCAAAAAATTATTGGGCAACATATTCTACAGTTATGATGTCAAGGATATAGAGATAACAGAAAAAAATGACGTTAAACATGGTACGGTGGAGGTTGACCCGGAAAATAAAGCTAGAGCCATAGGAACCAAAGGAAGGAATCTATCCATCGCACGGATGATAATGATGAGGCATTCAGAAATATCCAGTGTATCTATCGCTTAATATATCCGGCGTACCTCTAAAGTACATATAGGGTTCAAATTCTTTGTAAGCTCGCCATTCATCTTTGCAGCTACAATTGGAGATATCTTCTAAAATTGAGCTTTCCTTAAAGAAGTTGTTTATCGCTTCAACTATGTTACTGTCACATTCTCCGCAGTTGTGCGCACCTCTGAAACTGCCGAGACCGGCCCTAGATATGACCATCTCTTCATCGGCCTTATGGATTACTTCAAGCAAGGACCACAGCCATGCCGGGCGGTAGAGCTTTCTCTTCCACAACAATTCTAACGGGCTGTACCTTTGTACGTTGACCGGATTTATAGAGATGGTGTTCATCGGATGCGATACTGATCCTATAGAATATAATAGGTCGTCTATAGCTTCCTGTTCTGTAAGGAAGGGGGGTTTTAAGAGTAGGTATGTACGCAATCGTGCATTTGCTTCAAAAACGATCTCTCTAGCTTTTTTGTAATCTGAAAATGTAAAACCCTTATTGATGCAGTGTTCAAGTACAAAGTCATTAGCAGACTCTAGACCGATGGCGATCTCCAGCTGATCTACCTGGTCTGTCATCGTGTCGATAACTTCCGGTTTTACATACTCCGGCCTAGACTCTACCACCGTCAGCTTAGAGTCGAAAGATGAAAGGATGTATGTAGATAAATCAGTAGGCACCTCATTTGGATCTAGGAAACTGCCTGAAGTATATATCTTAACAATATCTTCCCCGCCATAACGAGAAATGGCTTCTTTTAGTTGATCCTCCAAGTCACCTATTTCGACCCTGGGATTGGTATCGGTATGATAGCCGCACATGGTGCAGCCCGATCTGTAGCTCCATGAACAGCCCCTTGTTCGAAATATGATCGCAAAGGTGTCTGTGAGTTCACCTTTTAACATCTCTTGTCCATGCCAGGTTGCCACTAGATCAGTCTTATCACTACGTTTATCTCTGAAACGTTTTGGGAAATCATCGAGATGCATATGATGACCCCATGGTCAAAGGAGGGATATTATACTTTTCCGATGGATAGTGGATTTTTCGGGAGTTCAGAATCCACGACGGGCTTGAGCTTCACCCTTTCTCCGAACAGGTTCTTGATTGTACCTTCCTTTTCCAGCCACGATCTTATTGGGATGACCGCATCTGCGGTTTTTGAGATATCTCGGGCGTCGGAAACCATCTGGATAATGTATTTCGCATCAATATCTTCAGGTATATCTGTATCGTAAACCAGCAATACCTCGTTTTGTTCAGGTAGCTGGGGTAGGTTCATCTCATATAGACCGTATGCATTTGCACCTGCTTGGGCGACTACGTAGGGAGGTTCTACATCGGAAGAAGGTGCTACTACAGATATCACATCTTCTTTCCACTCCACGAGTTTTGATCTTGGGATCAAGTCCTTCAGAACGGGTGAAATGGCGAGGGCTTCATCTTCCACATAAATCTCTTCGGCTTCCAGCAGTTCTTCCCTTCCAACGGTTGAGACCTTATCGGGTATGTCGGCGTAAAGTTCACCGCCGGTTCCTTCGGCCAACTCCTTCAACGCCTCGGCCTCCTCAAATGTCGTATTTAGAGAGGCGTAAACATTTATTTTCTTATCGACTATCGTCCCGTGTTTATCTTGTGATGCAACGAGCTTAGGGATGCTTTGGAATTTTCCGATATCGCAAAGATGACCTCGGACTGGAGCTAATCTAAGAGGTACGTTATCGTTCCCGTAAACTACGGTAGGACAGCCGAGACCGCATCCCATACAGTACGTATCTCCCATTTTATCTAGCTCGAATGGACCTGGTTTATTGCTTGGAGGCACCTCTTCTAGAGCTCCGGTGGGACAGGCATCCGCTAAAGAACCTACCATCAAACTATCGGTATCGCCTAAGGGATCCCCAAAGGCAGGTTCGACCACCGTTTGAAACCCACGATGTACGAACTGAACCACACCTTCCCCGTGCTCTTCAGTAGTTCTTACACATGAGCCGCATAGAACACATTTGCCGGGGTCACGGATTATCCATGGATGTGATTCGTCGATTTCATGCTCATACTTGAAACCTTGCTGACCTTCTTGGGAAGCTCCGTATATGTCGGCATAATCCTTCAGCTTGCACATGAATCGATCTAAGCACCCGCATTCGAGGCACCTCTCAGCCTCCTGGATGGCGATGGCGGGTTTAAATCCCATCTCTATAGCGTCGTTATCCTTCACCCGTTCATCTGGATGTCTGAGCTGCATTTTTAATCGTGGTATCCTGTTCCAATCCGCAAAATCTTCTTCATCTTTTTCGTCGGTGTGTATGTAGCCGAAGGGGAGTCTATAGTCTTCCGAAGGGCTGTATTCATTTAATACACCTGAAAGGTAAGCGTCCACTGCAAATGCGGCCTCTCGTGCATGTCCCGTACACTCCACTATCGAACAGGGACCTAGAGTCACATCTCCTGCAGCGAATACCCCTTCGAGGTTGGTTGCAAACTTGTCGTTTACAGATAGAGTATACTTTTCGACCTGTAATCCCTCTTCTTCAAGCTTTTCAACTTCGGGGGATTGCCCGATGGCGAGTATCACGCTATCCGCTTCGAATTCAACTTTTTCCCCTTCGATCTTAACGGGGCGTGCCCTTCCTGATGCGTCTGGTTCTCCTAGTTCCATCCTTGCACACGTTACCTTGCTGACTCCGTTCATCTCACATCCGCATATCTTCTCAGGATTGGTAAGGTACTCGAATCGGATTCCTTCCTCCATAGCCTCTCTCATCTCCTCGTCTGAAGCCGGTGCCTGTTCCGCACTCCTTCTGTAAGCTATAGTTACATCTTTTCCCATCCGCCTAGCCGTACGGGCCACATCCATAGCGGTGTTACCGCAGCCGACTACCATCACTTTTTCACCAATGTCTATATCCTTCCCCAAGGTGTGATCTATAAGAAAATCGATCCCGCCGTAAACTCGTGGAAGGTCTTTACCTTCTATTGGGATCATCCAGCTTTCCCAAGCACCTGTTGATACGAAGACCGCATCATGCACTTCTTTTAGATCCTCGAGGTGAATATCTTCTCCGAACTCGACATCGGTCTTCGCATCCACACCCAAGTCCAGTATCCACTGTATTTCTTTGTCGAGTATATCCTTAGGCAACCGATAGTTGGGTATGCCGTACCTCATCATTCCCCCTAGTTCGGGCATCATGTCGTATATGGTTACACGGTGACCTTTTAAACGCAGGAAATAGGCGGCGGTAAGTCCAGCGGGCCCGCCACCCACGATTCCGATGCTCTTGCCCGTATCATAGGGTACATCCGGGGTCCATGGGTCGTTTATATCTACTTCTGCGGCGTACTGTTTTTCCTGCCTTATAGATATCGGCTCCTCGACCATCTGTCTTCTGCATTCCTCTTCACAGGGTGCAAAACAGGCGCGACCTAGAGATAGTGCTAATGGTGTCTGTTCCTTTATGAGCTTGACCGCCTCCCGAGGCATCCCGTTGGCTATATGTGCAAGGTAACCCTGGACATCCAAACTAGCCGGGCACTCTCTTGAACAAGGTGCTACACAATCACCAGTATGTTCTGATAGAAGGAGTTCTATAGCGGACCTCCTACCTTCGATTATCTCTGCTGTTTCAGTTCGTATTTCAAGGTCATCACTCAAAGGGGTGTCACAGGATGTTGTAACTATGGTACCTCTAGGTCCGGTTATCTCCACCAAACAAACTCTGCAGCCGCCGAAGGGTTCTTCTATGTGTTCTATCTCGCACAGTGTAGGTATGAAAATACCATTTTCACGACAGGCGTCAAGTACCGATCCATCCTTCGCACATTCATATTCTTCACCGTCGATCTTAACTGTTATTTTATCTGACATCTAATCTACCTCCACTGCATTTACCGGACAAACATCATGACATGCTCCGCATTTTATGCAGTACTCTTGATCGATAACATGCTGCTCTCCGCGTTCACCAGTTATAGCTTCAGTTGGACATTCCGAAGCACACCGTGTACAACCTACGCAGGCATCTGTGATAGTGAAAGTTATCAGTTCCCTGCAAACCCCTGCAGAACAGGTTTGTTCCTGCAGATGGTCGTAGTATTCATGCTCAAAATACCGGAGGGTGGTTAGTACGGGATTTGGAGCTGTCTGCCCTAATCCACACAGAGAATAAGCTTTGATATTAGAAGCTAGGTTTTTTATTGATTCTATATCCTCTAAAGTACCGCTTCCGTGGGTAAATTTGTCTAAGATTTCAAGCATGCGTTTTGTCCCCACCCTACAGAAGGTACACTTACCGCAGGACTCTTTTTGGGTGAAATCTAGGAAATACCTAGCTACGTTGACCATGCAGTCACATTCATCCATAACGATCATACCCCCGGAGCCCATGATGGCACCAGCCTCAGTTAGAGTTTCGTAATCAACCGGTGTGTCCAGGTATTCAGCTGGTAGGCAGCCGCCTGAAGGACCACCGAGCTGTACGGCTTTGAATTCCAGGTCCTCATCGATCCCCCCGCCGACGTTGTATATTATCTCTCTCAGAGGAGTTCCTATCGGGACCTCTACTAAGCCGCCTCTCTTGATCTTACCGGCAAGTGCGAAAACCTTGGTCCCACCGCTCCTTTCGGTGCCTATAGAGGCATATTCTTCAGCTCCATTTCTTATTATCCAAGGTATGTTTGCCCAGGTTTCTACATTGTTTATGTTGGTCGGCTTACCGAATAAACCTTTCTGAGCAGGGAAAGGAGGTCTCGGTCGTGGCATCCCCCGCTCACCCTCTATAGAATGCATGAGGGCGGTCTCTTCACCACAGACGAAGGCACCGGCGCCCTCTTTGATGTGTATGTCGAAGGAAAAATCTGTACCCAATATGTTTTCACCTAAAAATCCCTTCTCTTTTGCCTGTTCGATACCGATATCCAATCGCTTTAATGCTAAAGGATACTCTGCACGACAGTAGATGTACGAATCGCTGGCTCCGATTGCATAAGCGCCTATTATCATCCCTTCTAGAACCGCATGAGGGTCACCCTCGAGTATAGAGCGATCCATGAAAGCTCCAGGGTCTCCTTCGTCGGCGTTGCAGATTATGTATTTTTCATCACCAGGTGCGTTGGCAGCGAACTGCCATTTCAAACCTGTAGGGAATCCTGCACCGCCTCGGCCTCTGAGATTACTGTTTTTGATCTCATCGATGACTTCCTGGGGAGACATCTCTGTTAATACCTTTTTAAGAGCTTCATAGCCTCCGGAATCGATGTAATCACCTATATCCTCCGGATCGATCACCCCACTGTTCCGGAGCACTATCTTTTCTTGAACATCAAAGTAATCGTAGCTCTCTTCGGGAGAACTGATGAGTTTTTCTTCGACAGGGACTCCCTCAACCAGATGAGACTCGACTATCTCGTCAACATCGCTTACCTCTACATCACCATAGACATACACTCCATTAGGATCGTGAATTTCGATTATAGGTTCGTTATGGCACATACCTACACAACCAACTTTGGTGATCTCGATGTCTAAAGATCTCTTTGCAATTCTGCTTCTTAAGGCTCTATCTACCTCTCCCGCACCGGCGGCTATACCGCAGGACGCGTAGCCTATCAATACTTTAGTGTTCATTTATCATCACCTCTGTACTTTTCCACTACCGCCTTTACTTTGTCCCTATCCAAATTACCGTGAGCGGTTTCATCTACCATGATAACGGGTGCTAGACTGCAGCAGCCTAAACAGGCGACCCTTTCCAAAGTGAATGTACCATCCGGGGTGGTTTCTCCGCTTTTGATACCCAATTCGTTTTCCAGTAACTCGTTGATCTTGTCCGCCCCTCTAACATGGCAGGCTGTACCATGACACACTTTAACTAAATGATCTCCCAAAGGCTCTAACCTGAACTGTGCGTAAAAGGTGGTGACTCCGTAAACATTGCTTAGAGGCATATCAAGATAGCTAGAGATCTCTTCCATAACTACTCTGGGAAGATAACCAAAATGCTTCTGACAGGCCTGAAGCATCGGTATCAAGGAACTCTCTTCAGATGTAAAGCTATTCAATATTTCTCTCGTTTTTTCTTTTTTGGGTTGTGAAGACTTCATTGAATGCACCTCTAATATGGGCAACGATGTTTATCTCGGAAAGTGATTATCGGAACGATTATAAGATTTGTGGATGAGAAAATATTCAGACGTGTGGATAGACTATATAATATTGGCATATTATTTTGTAAAATGTGTCCACTTTGTACATATGCTTTAATCCATGATTAGCAATCGAAAGTGTTAAATTCCACACCCTCTTATGCAAAATCCCCCCTGATAATTGTTAAGGGGGTTGAAGAAAAAGGAGATTTGACGATGTCAATAGATAAAATTTATGAACAGGTCGTGAATAGAAACCCGGGTGAAGTTGAATTTCATCAAGCGGTTAAAGAAGTTCTGGAGTCCATCGAACCGGCACTCGAGCAGCATCCGGAATTCGTCAGTGCGAAGATCGTCGAGAGGATAGTCGAACCTGAGAGACAGATAATATTCCGAGTCCCATGGATAGACGATAACGGAGATGTACAGGTCAACCGTGGTTTCAGAGTACAGTTCAACAGCGCCATAGGGCCTTACAAAGGCGGACTCAGATTCCATCCTTCTGTGTATCTAGGGATAATCAAATTCCTGGGCTTTGAACAGATATTCAAGAACGCCCTGACCGGTCTAGCGATGGGTGGAGGAAAAGGAGGCTCGGATTTTGATCCCAAAGGTAAATCCGATAATGAAGTGATGCGATTCTGTCAAAGCTTCATGACCGAGCTAACTCGCCATGTTGGGCCAGATACCGACGTGCCCGCAGGTGACATAGGCGTAGGTAGAAGGGAGATAGGCTATATGTTCGGACAGTACAGAAGACTGGTCAATAGGTTCGAAGGTGTTCTCACAGGTAAAGGGCCCGAATGGGGAGGCTCTCTAGGTAGGCCCGAGGCCACCGGATACGGTTTGGTCTATTTCACTCAGGAGATGCTGAAGGATAATGGAGAAGATCTCAAAGGAAAGACGGTCGCCATATCCGGTTCGGGAAACGTTGCACAATTCGCATTGGATAAGTGTCTACAGATGGATGCTAAAGTGATCACACTATCAGATTCCAGCGGATGTATCTACGATCCCGACGGTATCGACCGTGATAAATTAGAATACGTCATGAAGCTGAAGAATATAAAACGAGGGCGGATCAAAGAATACGCAGAGGAGTACGATGTTGAGTATATCGAGGGGGGCAGACCTTGGGGCTTCGAATGCGATGTAGCTCTCCCCAGCGCCACTCAGAACGAATTGAACGCAAAAGAAGCTGAAGAACTTATCGACAACGGTGTCATAGCCGTGGCCGAAGGTGCGAACATGCCTTCAACACCGGATGCTATAGAGACTTTCTTGGAGAAGGACATCATGTTCGGGCCTGCAAAGGCCGCTAATGCCGGCGGTGTTTCCGTCAGCGGTCTTGAGATGGCTCAGAACTCCCAGAGATTGAGCTGGAGCTTCGAAGAAGTGGACAGTAAATTACAAGGCATAATGAAGAACATATACCGGACTACCGCCGACTATGGTCAAAAGTTCGGAAGTGAGGGAAACTTGGTTTTGGGTGCCAACGTTGGAGGCTTCATGAAGGTAGCCAAGGCCATGATGGACCTAGGCGTTATCTAAACACCCTTTCTTTTTTCTTTTTTTGATCCATTGTTTCCGACATTTTTTTATCCCGTGTACGTATGAACATGTAATATGAACTCAGTAGACGATTACTACGAACTGGTGGATGATATCTACGAGAAAAAGGACTTTCTCGGGGAAATAGAAGAGAGGTATGATGAAAACGACGGACTCTTCAAAAAAAGCACCATCGCACATATGATAGCTGTAGAGCAGGGGCGAGATAAGAAATCCATCGCAAAGATCGGTGAAATCAAGCCAGGAGAGGAAGCGACCTTAGTAGGAAAAATCGTCGACCTGGGTACTTTAAAAACTTTTAAATCTAAAGGTAAGGATGGAAAGGTTCGGAACGTTCGTATAGACGACGGACACGGCTCTATCAAACTGGTGCTGTGGAACGAACAGACTGACATGGTTAAGGAAATGAAGAAAGGTCAGAGGATACGCGTAATCAACGGCTACGTCCAGGACCGAGGCTACGGACTGCAGATCAGTACCGGTAAGTGGGGGGAAGTTATCATGGAAGATGAATCGAAGGATTAATATCATCCTAAACAAATCACATAGCATGAGCGGATCGCAGGAAGAAGTTGGATTTATTGAGATCCTCGTTGAATGTCCCTTCTGTGGAGGATACGTGCCCGACGATTTTGAATGTCTAAAGTGCGGTTCCGAGATATTAGAACAGATAGGAGACGAATACACTATATTCATCTGCTCGGTCTGTCGCTCGGAAGTAACAGATGGAGCTGAGTATTGTCCGAGCTGCGATGCTTTACTCGAGTAAATAACCATTTTAGTAAAACTTGAAGGGACTATTTATTTTACCGGTTGTTCCAATATAGATGGGATAAGTATTTATAGTAGAACTATCACCTAACGAACCATGTCAACCGCCGGAATTGAGTTAACTAACTCAGGCGTTAGGTTGAAGGGACCCTGGGATCAGGTCTGCGATTTTGCTAAAGGCTTCGAGAATGTGATCAAAAAAACAGATATGGGAGAGCAAACTCTGAGCAAATACCAATACTGGAGACCAAGGAAAAACGATTCCGAAGACGATATCAAGCGAAAGACCGTCGAAGAAGCAAAGATAAATATTAAAGATGTAAAAAATTCGAAAATAGCCAAGAAAGTAAACGAAATAAGCGGTTCTAAGGATGATATAATTAAGAATACCACATCCAAAGCGATCAAAACCATTTATTTTGAATCCGTAAAATGTTTCATCAAGATGGAAGAGATAGTTTACGGAAAGCTGATGCTTAATTTTAACCCCTACTTTTTTGATCGTGAAGAGTTCTCAGCTAACCTACGTGTTAAAGATAAAAATAGATGCGAATTCAACATCAACTTCAACGACGACGATCTACGGAATCAGGTAAAAACCTTTGTGAAGGGGTAAGTGAATGATTTTACTAAGTGTTTTATTATTAGCTAGTGCTTTTATGAGCATAGCTATCGGTGCATCTGCCATCGCTTCAGCCTTCGGACCGGTAGCTTCTTCCGGTTCAACTAACATCATGCGATCTGCTTTACTGGCGGGGATCGCAGCTCTTTTCGGCGCAGTACTTCAGGGTAGAAAGGTTACAGAAACAATCGGTGGAGGTATATTGATAGAAAGTATGGACATCGTTCAGGCCTTGATCATACTGACCATAGCTTCGACACTGGTAATAGCCAGCGTACTCACCAACTATCCGATGCCCACCGCCTTTACCGTTGTCGGTGCTGTTGTGGGCAGCGGTATAGGTATAGGAGTCAGATGGGACACAGTGAAAACCATAGTCGGATTTTGGATCCTCGTACCTTTTTTAGGAGTTGGTATCGGTTATGGTCTTTACTTTGTGATTCGATATATGGTACCAAAAGAAGAAAATAAAAAACGAATTCAAACAATGACACTTTTACTGGGACTCCTCCTTGCATTCACTGCAGGCGCGAACTCAGTAGGGAAAGCCATAGGACCGTTGATGGGGCTAGATATGAATGTTACCCACCTACTGATGATGGGAGGAGTGACCATGATGCTTGGAAGCTGGCTGTTGTCCCCGAGAGTGATCAACGCCATCTCCTTCGATTACTCCAGCATAGGACCCAGGAGATCCATGGTAGCCCTTGGAACCGCCGCACTACTCAGTCAAGCAGGTACCTTTTTGGGTGTACCCATCTCCTTCGCCCAGGCTATCATCGCCGCCGTCATAGGCAGCGGCTTGGCTGTAAAGGGAACTGAAGTGGGGATAAAAAAGATAGTTTTCACCGCCGGGGCGTGGACATCTGCGTTCTTACTATCAATGGGATTGGCCTACGGAGCCTCGCTATTCTTTTATTGAACTTTTTCCGAAAACCATATTATCCCTAACACGGATTGGTGCCCGATGTCCGATGACGAATTTCAATTCCAGGACCTAGTCGATGCATTGGAAAGGGAAAAAGGATCTAAAACTATACAGGACCTAGACGATGATTTCTTCAGGGAGATGAGGCAATTTATCAGCGATTTGGAAGGGGAGGTTAGTCAAACATCCCAGGACATCAACACTTTGGATAGATTAGGTTTAGACCAATTGTTGAAAGCAAGAAAGATGTCTGACACTCTTATCAACTTAAGGCTAAAAAAGATAGCTCTAACTACCGTGCATGTTCAGATGGGTCTTAAAAAAGTTAACACCGACTCTATGGGCAGCAGAGAGATCGAACTTTTCAACGATATAAAAGATCTGCTGGAAGAAGCAAAGGGAGAGCTAAAAGAGGGTGAATACCGCAGAGTTCAAAAGGAGGAGGAACCACCGGAGCCGGTTAAAAAAACTGAAGGACCAAAAGCTGAAAAAAAGGCAGTAGCTAAAACCAAAAATGAAGTAGCCAAAACCGAGGTCGGTGAAAGTGGAGAGGAGATACTAGTACATGTTACGGAGGATGTACCCACCTTTGTGGATATGGAAACAACTTACTCTCTGAAAAAGGAAGACGTTGTCACACTAGGAGTGTACCTGGCCAACGTGCTAATCAAAAAAGAGTTGGCCAGGAAAGTAGATCTCAATTAAAAGAACTTGTCGTACTCTCCTTCATCTATAAGTTTCTGGGCCTCTCTAGGATCCTTTCCATCGACGGTTATACCCATCGATACGCAAGTTCCCATAACCTCTTTGGCCCTCATCTTTAGATTTTTACCCATCAGATCGTCCTCTTTCATATCTGCGACCTGGATAATCTCTTTGATACTGATGTCGGCCACTTTATGAGATTCCGGACTACCGCTACCCTTGTCTATTCCTAATTTCTCCAATATAAGAGCCGTAGTTGGAGGAGTACCAACAGTGATTTCGTACTCCTTTGTCTCGGTATCTAGAGTTAGTTTGATGGGGACCTTCATACCTTCAAATTTCTGAGTTTTTTCGTTGATGGCGTTGACTATCTCCATTATATTCACACCTAGAGGACCTAACTGTGGTCCAAGAGGCGGACCGGCGCTAGCCTCACCACCGTCAACCAATGCTTCTATAGTTTCTTTTGCCATGTTATCACATCATGCTTCTTTTTCTTTTTGCAGTACTCTTACGTGGTCACCCCTAACCGTAACAGGTATAGGAACTGTGGCCTCAAATAATTCAACGGTTATCTCGTCGTTTGATTCATCTATCTGGGTGACCCTTGCCTTCTCACCTTTGAACGGCCCTGCGGAGAGCTCAACTATGTCACCTTCCGCAATACCTTCAACCGCTAATTTCGGTGCAAGGAAGTGTTCGATCTCCTTTATGTCCGTTTCGCCCTCTACTACACCCTTAGCCTTCCTGATATTCCCGATGGCTTCTTCTATTAGGTGAGGTGTCATCACCTCCATGAATATGTATCCTCTCACGGGTTTTGGACTTAGTATAGAGAATATACCTAGGTTCTTGTTTTTAGCCAAGCTCGATAAATAATCACCCACGTTTTTTTCCTGTCCGATCTGAGTTTTTACTGCGATGACCGTAGGCCTAGCTATAGTCATCAAGTTGATAGAATCGGATACAAGAGGATCTTTTTTAGATGTGGCATCAACTATAACTTCCAACTTCTCCCCATACTTCGCTCCGTCAGGGGCGCTTACCCCGATGTTCAAAATCTCAAAATCACCATTTACTATCTCTATCTCATCCCTGAACATATCCCCTTCATTTGAAAGGGTTTTTTCACCCACTATCTTGACCTTCCAGTTAACCCTACTTTCTTCATGGGTTTCATAAAATATCTTGGTGGTAACTTCTACAACTTGATCATCACCGGTATCGTTGATTATCTTCACCTTGTAATTATGTCCCGTACCAGTGGTGATAGATTCGTTTTTAGAATCAGCTTCAACTCTTAAACCTGTTGGTTTTATCTCTTCAACAACCGGTTTTTTCTCTTCGGGAATAGTCTCTATTTCTTCCTCACTAAAATCATCAAGAAGACCCATTTTAATCACCTTTCATTAAATCATCATGATATATTCGGGCAGATTAGTAAAAAGCAAATATATCAAAAATCCTAATCCACCTATGAGTAGAATCCCTATCAAACATATGGCGAGAGTTTTTTGGTACTCTTCACTATCTGGTTTCCTCGCCATCTTCAAGATACGGCCATATTTACCTTTTCCTATCTTCCCAGCACGTTTTTCGATTTCCTTCTGAACGTCCCATGATCTCTCGAGTATGTCCATCTGCCTAACCTCATGCTACGCTCTGTATATCATCTCTACCACGGTGCTTTTCTCTACCAAATATCTGCTTGGATTTGACACCGGTAATTACAACCATAACTCTCAGAGTCTTATCTAAACTTGGCTCGATGGAAGCACCCCAAATGATCCTAGCGTTCTGGCCTATCTTACTCTCGACTATCTCAGCAACCTTTTCAGCTTCGGATACGGTCATGTCGTTACCGCCGACTACATTGACAAGTGCGGCACTAGCACCACTTATATCAACTTCTAGGAGTGGAGAATTTATGGCCTCTTCGATGGCTTTTTCGGCGCGGTTTTCGGAGTCGTCTTCGCCCATTCCAATCATGGCTACTCCGGCACCTTCCATTATGGTCTTCAAGTCATTGAAGTCAAGATTCACCAGACCGGGTTTGGTAACGATCTCAGTTATACCTTTTATGGAGCGGGTCAGTACCTCGTCTGCTATTTTGAAGGCTTTATTTATGGATAATCTCGGAACTAGATCCAGTAATTTGTCGTTTGGAACAGTTATAACGGTATCCGCTATGCTCTTAAGTCTGCCTAGCCCCCATTCTGCGTTTTCCATCCTGGAAACACCCTCAGCCTTGAAAGGAGTAGTACATACCGCGACCGTCAAAGCTCCATGCTCTTTAGCGATCTCAGCGATAACTGGTGCAGCACCGGTTCCAGTGCCTCCACCTAGACCACAGGTGACGAAAACAAGATCTGTGCCTTCCAAAAGAGCACTTATATCTTCACGTGCTTCTTCGGTGGCCTCTTTACCGACCTGTGGAAGTGCTCCCGCACCCAATCCCCTGGTCTTCCGTCTGCCGAGAAGGATTTTCCTCTGGGCATGAACCGTGAGGAGATGTTGTGCATCTGTATTGGCTGCGATCAATTTCGCACCTTTTATGCCCTCCTCAGTCATGCGATCGATGGTATTACATCCGGCTCCACCTACTCCAAATATCTTTATATCTGTTTTAAGACCCGCGAGTATCTCCTGCAACTCTTTATCGTCGTCAGTGAGTCCTCTCGCTTCGCGCTTTTCTTCGTCCGTTGCTCTCCTTGGACCACTCCGGGAAAGTGCTTCTTCAACAATCGACTCCATCAATATACACTCCATCAGCAGTTATATTAATCTATACCCTTAAGCACCTACCCTTATATAAAATATTTTGCCTATAACCGACGAGACTTGTTTATTTTTTCGGGATTCCTATTCCATCTAGGAAAGGGATGATGCTGAAAACAATTTTTGATAATTCTAGCAAAAACATCGAATGTGTATTTAATTTTTGTAAAATATGAAA